>NZ_JBFAPH010000140.1:0-16235 GCF_040675635.1 Streptomyces sp. NPDC049577 | reverse complement strand
GTACTCGGCCGACAGCGCCGCGGCGAAGTGCGAGCTGTTCCAGCCGTCGACGACGAACGAGACGACACCCACGCGCGGCGCGTCCTCGCCGAACAGCGACAGCACCCGCACGCCCGGCGCCCGCTCCAGGCCCTCGCGCAGCCGGGCGAGCAGCCCCTGCTCGCGCTCGACGAGCTCCTCGAAGCCTGCCTCGGTGAGCGCCGTGCAGGCGGAGGCGATGGCGTAGGCGCCGATGACGTTGGGCGAACCCGCCTCGTGCCGGGCCGCGGTGCGGTGCCACTCGACGTCGACCCGGCCGTCGTCCGGGTTCCGGGTGACGCTGCGGCTGGCCCCGCCGCCCGCCAGGTACGGCTCGGCCTCCCGCAGCCAGTCGGCCCGCCCGGCCAGCACGCCGGCGCCGAAGGGCGCGTACAGCTTGTGGCCGGAGAACGCGACCCAGTCGACGTCCAGCGCGGCGATGTCCACGGCGTGGTGCGGCACCAACTGCGCGGCGTCCAGCACGATCCGTGCCCCGTGCGCGTGCGCGGCGGCCGCCAGCTCCCGTACGGGCCACAGCTCACCGGTGACGTTCGACGCGCCGGTCACGCACACCAGGGCGGGGCCGTGGGGCTCCCGCCCGGCGAGCGCGCGCTCCAGCGCCTCGACCGCCCGGCGCGGGCTGCGGGGCGCGTCCAGGCAGGTCACGCGCTTGCCGCGCCAGGGCAGCAGGGACGCGTGGTGCTCGGTCTCGAAGACGAAGACCTGGCAGTCGGCGGGCAGCGCGGCCGCCAGCAGATTGAGGGAGTCGGTGGTGGACCGGGTGAAGACGACCTCGTCCCCCTCGCGGCAGCCGAGGAAGCGGGCGACGGTGGCGCGGCTCTTCTCGAACAGGTCGGTGGACAGCTGCGAGAGGTATCCCGCGCCCCGGTGCACGCTGCCGTAGTACGGCGCGTAGGCGGCGACGTCGTCCCACACGCGCTGGAGGGCGGGGGCGCTGGCCGCGTAGTCGAGGGCCGCGTATGTCACCTCCCCGCCGGTAACGAGCGGAACCCGGACGTCCCGCCCCAGGACGGGCAGCGGCTCGGCGGTGGACGACAGAACGGCGACAGGGCATGCGGACATGGCGAATTCTCCGGTGGTGAAAAGGGGTTGGGGATACCGGAAAGGGGCCGTAGCGGCCCTATCGCATTCGCTGCATCACGGAAGAACTCCCTCGACGACCAGGATCCCTGGCGAGGGATCCGCGCTTGCCGCAGACCTCGCTGCCTGCGACCTGGTCATCACCCGGGGCACCCCGCCACGGAAGGAGGGTTGCCGGACAGCGGGCCGGGGCCTTTTCGCTGTCACTCGTGACCTTGCCGAGGAGTATGGCACAGGGGGCACCCGCACCGCACCGGTTGTGGGCGGGCGTTCCGCATGGCGATGGGGTGCCCCCCATGCCGTTCAGGCAATGGGGGAAGGTCCGAGGGCGAAGCCCCCGGTCACCACGCCTACGAATTGCTCGCCGCGACCCAGCGGTCCAGCGTCCGCCGCGCCGCGCCCGAGTCGATCGACTCCGCCGCGCGCGCGATGCCCCCGCGGATCTGTTCCGTGAGCGGCGCGCCACTCGGCGCCAGAGCCACCAGCGCCGCCGCCGCGTTGAGCAGCACCGCGTCCCGCACCGGCCCCGTCTCGCCGTTCAGCACACGGCGGGCGACGTCCGCGTTGTAGGAGGCGTCCGCGCCCCGCAGCGCCTCGACCGGGACGAGGGGGATGCCCACGTCGCGCGGGTCGAACGGCTCCTCGCGGACCGTGCCGTCCCGGACGATCCAGACCCGCGAGGTCGCGGTCGTGGTGAGCTCGTCCAGCCCGTCGTCGCCGCGGAAGACCAGCGCCGAGGAGCCGCGCTCGGCGAGCACGCCGGCCAGGATGGGCGCCATGCGGGCGTCCGCGACGCCCGTGGCCTGGGCCCGGACGCGCGCGGGGTTGGTGAGCGGGCCGAGCACGTTGAAGGTGGTGCGGATCCCCAACTCGCGCCGCGCGGCGGCGACGTGCCGCAGGGCGGGATGGAACTTCACGGCGAAGCAGAAGGTGATGCCCGCCTCCTCGGCCACCTCCACCACCCGGCGCGGCGTCAGGTCGAGGTTGACGCCCAGCTTCTCCAGGACGTCCGAGGCTCCGCTGGCGGAGGACGCGGCGCGGTTGCCGTGCTTGACGACCTTCGCACCGGTGCCGGCGACGACGATCGAGGACATGGTGGAGATGTTGACCGTCTTGGCGCCGTCGCCGCCCGTGCCGACGAGGTCCACGCTGGGGCCCGGCACCTCGATCAGGTTCGCGTGCGCGTACATCGCACGGACCAGGCCGGAGATCTCGGCGACCGTCTCGCCCTTGGCGCGCAGGGCGACGACGAAGCCGGCGATCTGGGCGTCGGTCGCCGCGCCGCGCATGATGCGGTCCATGGCCCAGGCCGTGTCGTCCGCGCTCAGGTCGGCCCCGGCCAGCAGCGCGTCCAGGACGCCCGGCCAGGTGGGGGCCACCGTGCGTTCGCCGCCTGCCGGGGTCGCAACGTTCATGGTCCACACTCCTGGTGGTCGGTCCGGGGGCCACGGTGTCGACGGGTGGCCTCAGGGCCCAGCCTATCCAGGTCCGGGACGGCGAAGAGCCCCGTCCACCGTGTGGACGGGGCTCTCGCTCGTGGCGATCAGCTGGTGGGATCGGTCGCGGTGATCAGCCGGCGGCGATCAGTGGTGACCGTGGCCGCTGGTGATCTCCTGGTACTCCTCCGCCGTCGCCTTGGGGATCTGCGTCCCCTCGCCGTAGAAGCCCTTGGAGAGCTTCACGCGCAGGCGCTGCGTGGCCGAGGGCTTGCGGACGACGCCGTTCTTGTCGACCGACGGCTCCAGCTCCAGCGGGCGGGGCTGCTCGTGCGCGGTGAGGGTGTGCAGCTGCTCCTGCGAGAGCGGCTCGTGGACCTCGACGAACTCGCCGTGCGGCAGGCGCTTGATGATGCCGGACTCGCGTCCGTGCAGCACCTTGTCCTTGTCGCGGCGCTGCAGACCCAGGCAGATCCGGCGGGTGGCGAGGAAGACCAGCACCGGCACCACGAAGAAGCCGACCCGCACGAACCAGGTGATGGAGTTGATCGACAGGTGGAAGTGGGTGGCCCACAGGTCGTTCCCACCACCGATCAGCAGCACGAAGTACCAGCTGATCCAGGCGGCGCCGAAGGCGGTGCGCGTCGGGGCGTTGCGCGGGCGGTCCAGCAGGTGGTGCTCCCGCTTGTCGCCGGTGACCCAGGACTCGATGAAGGGGTACACCGCGATGGCGGCCAGCACCAGCGGGAAGATCACCAGCGGGATGAACACGCCCAGGACCAGGGTGTGGCCCCAGAGGTTGATCTCCCAGCCCGGCATCACTCGGATGAGGCCCTCGGAGAAGCCCATGTACCAGTCGGGCTGCGCACCGGTGGACACCTGGTCCGGCCGGTACGGGCCCATGGCCCAGATCGGGTTGATCGTCGCGACCGCGGCGATCGCGGCGATGACACCGAAGACCAGGAAGAAGAAGCCTCCGGCCTTGGCCATGTAGACCGGCAGCAGCGGCATGCCGACCACGTTCTCGTTCTTCCGGCCGGGGCCGGGGAACTGCGTGTGCTTGTGGTAGAAGACCAGGATCAGGTGCGCCACCAGCAGGCCGAGCATGATGCCCGGCAGCAGCAGGACGTGGATCGAGAAGAAGCGCGCCACGAAGTCGCCGCCGGGGAACTCGCCCCCGTACAGGAACATCGACAGGTACGTGCCGACCACCGGCACGGACAGGACCGCGCCCTCCATGAAGCGGACACCGGTGCCCGACAGCAGGTCGTCCGGCAGCGAGTAACCGGTGAAACCGGTGAACATGCCGAGGACGAACAGCAGGAAGCCGAACAGCCAGTTGACCTCACGCGGCTTGCGGAACGCACCGGTGAAGAAGACGCGCATCATGTGCACGAACATGGCGGCCAGGAAGATCAGCGCCGACCAGTGGTGGATCTGCCGGATGAGCAGACCACCGCGGACGTCGAAGCTGATGTCCATGGTCGACTTGAACGCCTCGGACATCTGCATGCCCTGCATGGGCACGTAGGAGCCGTGGTAGACGACCTCGTTCATGCTCGGGTGGAAGAACAGCGTCAGATACACACCCGTGAGGATGATGATCACGAAGCTGTAGAGGCAGACCTCACCCAGCATGAAGGACCAGTGGTCCGGGAAGATCTTCCGCATGTTGGCCTTGGCCAGGCTGTAGATGCCCAGCCGGCCGTCGGCCCAGTCGGCGACCCGCTCGCCGGCGGGCGCCTTGCGGCGATTGTCGCTAGCGGTCGAAGTACTCATCCGCGCTCCCAGAAGGCAGGACCGACGGGCTCGGTGAAGTCGCCCATGGCCTCGAGGTAGCCCTTGTCATTGACCTTGATCCGCAGCTGCGGAAGGGCGTGGCCGGCCGGGCCGAAGATCACGCGACCGCCGTCGGAGAGGTCGAAGGTGGACTGGTGGCACGGGCAGAGCACGTGATGGGTCTGCTGCTCGTAGAGGCTGATCGGGCAGCCGACGTGCGTGCAGATCTTGGAGAACGCGACGATGCCGTCGGCCGACCAGTCGAGCTCGCGCTTGTCCTTGATGTTCTCCGGGCGCAGCCGGATGATCATCAGGGCCGCCTTGGCGATCTCCTGCTGGAAGTCGTGGTCCTCCTCCTTCATGCCCTCGGGCATGGCGAAGGTGAGGGAGCCGACCTGGATGTCCTCGGGACGCAGCGGCTGCATGGTGTTCTGGTTGATCAGCATCTTGCCCGCGGACCAGGCCGTCTTGCGGAGCTTGGTGCCCGGCAGCGGACCGAGGTCGCGCAGCAGCACCACGCCGGAGAGCGGCACCAGGGCCAGCGCGCCGAACATGGTGTTGCGGATCAGCTTGCGCCGGCCGAGGGCCGACTCCTCCGCACCCGCCCGGAAGTCGGCCATGACCTTGGCCTTGACCTCGGGGGACGCCTCGATCGGGTGCCGCTCGTCGGCGACCTCGACGTCGGACATCAGGGTGCGGGCCCAGTGGACCGCGCCCGCGCCGATGCAGAACAGCGCCACACCGAGGGTCAGGCCCAGCGCGAAGTTGAGCGCGCTGATGTGACCGATCGGGAAGACGTAGATGTTCTTGTCGACCGGCAGCGTCACGTAGGAGGCGATGAAGCCGACCGTGGCCAGCATCGACAGGGTGAACAGCATCGCGACCACGCGCTCGGACCGCTTGGCGGCCCGCTCGTCGATGTCCTGGATGCGGGGTTCGTGCGGCGGCAGCCCCGGGTCGGCGAACGGGTCGCCCGCGGTGGCTACGGCAGCCTCGTGCGCGTCGCCCTGCTTGCTCGGCAGGGTCTCTTCTGGAATGTCTTGGCTACTCATGACTTCTTGGCCTTGGCGGTGTGGGCGGCAACCCAGATGGCGACGGCGACCAGCGCGCCCAGACCGAAGATCCACGCGAACAGACCCTCGCTGACCGGGCCGAGCCCGCCCAGCTCAAGGCCGCCGGGGCTCTGCGACTTGGCACTGTCGACCGTGTCGAGGTACGCGATGATGTCCTTCTTGTTCTTCTCCGACATCGTCGTGTCGGGGAAGGAAGGCATGTTCTGCGGGCCGGTCTGCATGGCCTCGTAGATGTGCTTCGGGTTGACGTCCTCAAGGGTCGGGGCGAACTTGCCGTTCGACAGCGCGCCGCCCTTGCCGGTGAAGTTGTGGCACTGCGCGCAGTTCGTACGGAAGAGCTCGCCGCCCTTGGCGATGTCGGCGCCGTCGGGGCTGTACTGGCTCTTGGTCGGGACCGAGGGGCCGGCGCCGAGCGAACCGATGTACGCGGCGAGCTGGTCGATCTCGGCCTGCGTGTAGATCGCCTTCTTGCGGGGCGCCTGGGCGCCCTGCTGCTGGAGCGGCATACGGCCGGTGGCGACCTGGAAGTCGACGGCGGCGGAACCCACGCCGACCAGGCTCGGCCCGTCGGAGGTGCCCTGACCGCCGGTGCCGTGGCAGCTTGCGCAGCCCACGGAGTAGAGCTTCTTGCCCTCCTCGATGGCAAGGGACTGGGCGGTGTCATCGGCCTTGGCCGTGTCCGCCGGCGCGAACGCGGCGTACAGCCCCCCAGTGACCGCCAGCGCGAAGAGTAGGACGACGACCGCCGCCAGCGGATGGCGTCGTCGTGCGGAGAGCTTTTTCACGGATTACCCCGGTGTCAGGATCTTCTGCGTCGATGCTGGACTGATGTCGGTGCGGGACCGATTACTTGATCAAGTAGATCGTGGCGAAGAGGCCGATCCAGACCACGTCGACGAAGTGCCAGTAGTAGGACACGACGATCGCCGCGGTGGCCTGGTGGTGCGTGAACCTCTTCGCCGCGTAGGTCCTGCCCAGGACCAGCAGGAAGGCGATGAGACCGCCCGTCACGTGCAGACCGTGGAAGCCGGTCGTCAGATAGAAGACCGAACCGTACGGGTCCGAGGACAGGGAGAGACCGTCCTCCTTGACCAGGTCCGTGTACTCGAAGACCTGGCCGCCGATGAAGATGGCACCCATCACGAACGTGATCACGAACCACGTACGGAGCTTCTTCACGTCACCGCGCTCGGCGGCGAACACGCCGAGCTGGCAGGTGAGGGAGGAGAGCACCAGGATCGTGGTGTTGGTCGCCGAGAACGGAAGGTTCAGCGAGGACGCCATTTCCTTCCAGTGCGCGGCACCGGTCACCGAACGGAGGGTGAAGTACATCGCGAAGAGGGCCGCGAAGAACATCAGCTCGGAACTCAGCCAGATGATGGTTCCGACGCTGGTGAGGTTCGGTCGGTTGACCGAGGGGTGCGCGTGCCCGGTATCTACTGCTGTTGCTGTCGCCACGACCGACATTATGTCGGTCGCTTATCTCGCGCTCACTCCGGGGGGTGCCGTTCGGTGTGTCAAGAGCGTATGTGCTGCTCGTACGGCGGATCGCGCCAGTCCTCCGGCGGTCGCCCAAAGGGAGGAAGCACCGCTTCCGCGGGCCCCGTACGGGTGTTGCGGGTGTTGCCGAATCCCTCTCCGGAATCGCCCCGTCGCAGTAGCATCGCGCCACCACGGTCCGATCGAACCTGGAGGCAACGATGCAGCCGACCGCCACCGTGCTGGTCTACAGCGACGACGCGGGCACCCGTGAGCAGGTGCGGCTGGCCGCCGGGCGGCGTCCGGCCGCCGACGTGCCCCCCGTGGAGTACCTGGAGTGCGCGACCCTGCCGGCCGTCCTGCGGACGCTCCGGGAGCGCCGGGTGGACGTGTGCGTGCTGGACGGCGAGACGGCCCCGGCGGGCGGCATGGGCGTGTGCCGCCAGCTGAAGGACGAGGTCTTCGACTGCCCGCCGGTACTGCTGCTCATCGGCCGCCCGCAGGACGCCTGGCTGGCCACCTGGAGCCGGGCCGACGCGGCGATCACCCACCCCCTGGACCCGGTGGCCTTCGCGGAAGCCCTGGCGGGCCTGCTGCGGGCCGCCGACGCAGACGACGCGGACCCGGCCGGGGCGCCCCAGCGGGCGCGGTAGCGCCCCTCAAGGGGCCCGGAGAACTGCGCGGCAAGCCACATACGGCCCGCACATACCCTCACAGCTCGGGCCGCAGCCGGGCCGCGTCCCCCGGGGCGGAGCCCTCCCGCTTTCCGGAGGCCAGCGCGCTGCCCTGGCGCCACTTGTCCCACGCCATGTTCCAGTCGCCGAAGCCGTTGTCGAAGGGCGTCATCGTGGCGCCCGCGCTGTTGACGACCTTCACGATGTCACCCACCCGGACGTTGTCGAAGAACCACTTGGCGTTCTCGGTACTCATGCCCGTGCAGCCGTGGCTGACGTTGTCCCAGCCCTGCGAGCCCTCGGACCAGGGGGCGGCGTGCACGTACTCGCCGCTCCAGGTGACCCGGGTGGCCCAGTAGACGGGCAGGTCGTAGGAGTCCGCGCTGCCCTCGGCGATGCCGATGGTCGTACCGCGCATACGGACGAAGGATTCCTGGCCCAGGATGACCTTGACCCCGTTCCGCGTGTCGTAGCCCGGTTTGCCGGTGGTGACGGGGATGGAGCGGATCTCCTTGCCGTTCTTGTACACGGTCATGGAGTGCGCGCTCGCGTCCGTGACGGCCTCCACCCGGTCGCCGGTCGTCAGCCGGACCGGCTTGGACGGGCCGCCGTACACCCCGCCCGCGATCTTGATGCCGTTGAGGTTGGTGGAGACGTCGATCGTGGCGTGGGCGGGCCAGTACTCCTGGGGGCGGTAGTGCAGGGTGCGGTTGTCCACCCAGTGCCACACGCCCCGGACGGGGGGATTGGAGTCGACTCTCAGGGCACGTTCGACGACGGCGCGCGCGGCGGGGTCGGTGAGCGGCTGGCTGAGCTCGGCCGTGACGGGCTGTCCGACGCCGTAGGTGCCGCTCTGCGGGCCGAACGTGACCCGGAGCAGCCGGTCCATCGGCCGGGTGTCGAAGCCGATCGTGCGGCGCCCCTGGTCGCCGTCCTCGTCCTCGGTGCTGACACGGACGGTGTAGTGCGCGCCGGCGGCCAGGGCGGCGGTGCTGTGCCAGCTGGAGCCGTCCTCGGCGAGCTCGCCCTTGAGGTAGCGGCCGGCGGCGTCCGTCGCGGTGACGTCCGTGATGCGGTCGCCGCCCTTGGCACGGACCTCCAGCGGCTTGGACGGGTCGGCCTTCTCGCCCTCGCGGGGGCCGACGAGGGCGACCTGGCCGGTGGCGTCGTAGGGCTTGTCGGCCAGCGGGTTGTCCGGGCCGCCGCACGAGGTGGCCAGGGCGGCCAGGGTGACGCTGACCAGAAGGCCGAACGTCACCTTACGGCCTCGCGGTGAGTGACTCATGGTCACACCGTAAGAACGTACGGCGAACGGGGCCCCCGGGGCGCGGCCGAACGGGCGAGGGGGCGCCGGCGGGGTACGCAGCGGGCCCCGCACACCGTGGTGGTGTGCGGGGCCCGTGGTGGAACGGCCGTGGCCGTCCTACTGGTTCTGGTTCTCGCCGCGGTAGAACTCGAAGACCCAGCCGAAGAGGCCCACGAGGATGATCGGCGCCGAGAAGTACATGAGCCACCAGCCGAAGCAGATGCTCATGAAGGCCAGCGCGCCACCGATGGCCAGGAACAGCGGCTGCCAGCTGTGCGGGGCGAAGAAGCCCAGCTCACCGGCGTCGTCGGCGACGTCCGCGTTCTTGTCGTCCTGCGCACCGGCGTCCACCCGGCGCGCGGTGAACGCCAGGTAGTAGCCGATCATGACGCTCAGGCCGAAGGCCATGAAGAGCGCGGTGGTACCGGCGGCCTCCTTCGACCACACGCCATAGACGATCGCCATGGCGAGGATGAAGACGGAGAGCCAGATGAACATCCGGCCTTGGATCTTCACTTGCCGGTCTCCTTTCCACCGGAGATGGCACCGGTGGCCGGGGCCTCGAGGCCTGCGACCTCGAGCGCCGAGATCTCCGGGTGGTGCAGGTCGAACGCCGGGGATTCGCTGCGGATCCGCGGCAGGGTGAGGAAGTTGTGCCGCGGCGGCGGGCAGGAGGTCGCCCACTCCAGCGAACGGCCGTAACCCCACGGGTCGTCGACCTCGACCTTCTTGCCGTACTTGGCGGTCTTCCAGACGTTGTAGAAGAACGGCAGTATCGACAGACCGAGCAGGAACGAGCTGATCGTGGAGATGGTGTTCAGCGTGGTGAACCCGTCGGCGGCCAGGTAGTCCGCGTAACGGCGCGGCATGCCCTCGGCACCCAGCCAGTGCTGGACCAGGAACGTGCCGTGGAAGCCCACGAACAGCGTCCAGAAGGTGATCTTGCCGAGCTTCTCGTCCAGCATCTTGCCGGTGAACTTCGGCCACCAGAAGTGGAATCCGGAGAACATCGCAAAGACCACGGTGCCGAAGATGACGTAGTGGAAGTGCGCGACGACGAAGTACGAGTCGGAGACGTGGAAGTCCATCGGGGGCGAAGCCAGGATGACGCCGGTCAGACCACCGAAGGTGAAGGTGATCAGGAAGCCGACGGCCCACAGCATCGGGGTCTCGAAGGACAGCGAGCCCTTCCACATGGTGCCGATCCAGTTGAAGAACTTCACACCGGTCGGGACCGCGATCAGGAAGGTCATGAAGGAGAAGAACGGCAGCAGCACACCACCGGTGACGTACATGTGGTGCGCCCACACGGTCACCGACAGACCCGCGATCGAGATCGTCGCCGCGATCAGACCGATGTAACCGAACATCGGCTTGCGGGAGAAGACCGGGATGACCTCGGAGATGATGCCGAAGAACGGCAGGGCGATGATGTACACCTCTGGGTGGCCGAAGAACCAGAAGAGGTGCTGCCAGAGCAATGCTCCGCCGTTGGCCGCGTCGAAGACGTGGGCCCCGAACTTGCGGTCCGCCTCCAGGGCGAACAGCGCGGCCGCCAGCACCGGGAAGGCCAGCAGGACCAGCACACCGGTCAGCAGGACGTTCCAGGTGAAGATCGGCATGCGGAACATCGTCATGCCCGGCGCGCGCATGCAGATGATCGTGGTGATGAAGTTGACCGAACCGAGGATCGTGCCGAAGCCGGAGAAGGCCAGACCCATGATCCACATGTCGGCGCCGACACCCGGCGAACGGACCGCGTCCGACAGCGGGGAGTAGGCGAACCAGCCGAAGTCGGCCGCACCCTGCGGGGTGAGGAAGCCGGCCACCGCGATCAGCGAGCCGAACAGGTAGAGCCAGTAGGCGAACATGTTCAGCCGCGGGAACGCCACGTCGGGCGCGCCGATCTGCAGCGGCATGATCCAGTTCGCGAAACCGGCGAACAGCGGCGTCGCGAACATCAGCAGCATGATCGTGCCGTGCATCGTGAACGCCTGGTTGAACTGCTCGTTCGACATGATCTGCGTGCCGGGACGGGCCAGCTCGGCGCGCATGAGGAGCGCCATCAGGCCGCCGATGCAGAAGAACGCGAACGACGTGACCAGGTAGAGCGTACCGATCGTCTTGTGGTCAGTGGTGGTGAGCCACTTGATCACCTGACTGCCCGGCTGCTTCTGGCGTACGGGTGGTGCTGCCGTGGCTGTCGCGGCCGCACCCTGGGGTTCGTTGAGGATGCTCACTTGTTCTTGGTCTCCGCGTTCTTCGCGTGATCCGTCTGCGCGATGCCCGCCGGCTGGTAACCGGTCTGGCCCTTGGCCGCAAGCTCCTTCAGGTGCGCCTTGTACCGCTCAGGAGAGACGACCTTGACGTTGAAGAGCATCCGGGAGTGGTCCTGGCCGCAGAGCTCGGCGCACTTGCCCAGGAAGGTGCCCTCCTTGTTCGGGGTCACCGTGAAGCTGTTGGTGTGGCCCGGGATGACGTCCTGCTTCATCAGGAACGGCACCACCCAGAAGGAGTGGATGACGTCCCGCGAGGTGAGCACGAACTCGACCGTCTCACCCTTGGGCAGCCACAGCGTGGGGCCGGGGTTGTTGGTCTGCGGGTTGCGCTCGCCGGGCGTGCCGACCTCGTAGACGCCCTCCGCACCCTGCGGCGCCTTGTTCAGGAACCGGTCCGGGATCGCGGTGAGCTCCTTGTTGTCGCGGAGCGGCGTGGCGGGCGTGGCGGCGTTGCCGTCCACGTCCTCCATGTAGTTGAACGCCCAGCTCCACTGGAAGCCGACCACGTTGATGACGTGCTTGGGCTTGTCAGGGTTGGTCAGGAGCTTGTTCTCATCACGCGCGGTGAAGTAGAAGAGCACCGACACGATGATGATCGGGACCACGGTGTACAGCGCCTCGATGGGCATGTTGTACCGGGTCTGGGCGGGGACCTCCACCTTGGTCCTGGAGCGCCGGTGGAAGATCACGCTCCAGATGATCAGGCCCCACACCAGGACGCCGACCGCGAGGGCGGCGGCCCAGGAACCCTGCCAGAGGGAGAGGATCCGCGGCGCCTCTTCCGTGACGGGAGTGGGCATTCCGAGGCGGGGGAAGTCCTTTGATGTGCAACCGGTGGCGGTCGCCAGGACAGCGCCCGCGGCCAGCGCCTGCAGCAGCTTCCGCCGCACCGGGCGCCGCGACGAGCGGTCGGAGCCGTTGGGACTCACGTAGCGCCTTCCCGAGAGTCTCGCCCGTGCGGCCGGCTGCGGCCGTCTCGCTGGTCGGTCGCCGGCCCGCTGCGGGCAGGGGTTTGGATGTTTATGCGGACCAAACCCTACTGGACGCTATTTGGGGCCGCGCGGGGAGGGTGCCCAACGCGCCGGACCGGTCCCCGAAGGGATGGAATCACAGGCTCCGACGGGCATCCGAGGGGGCATCAGTCCAGGCCGGAGGGGGTGGCGGCACCAAAGGCGTAGCGTTTGTCCCGTGCCCTACTTCGACGCCGCATCGTCCGCTCCTCTGCACCCCGTCGCCCGGCAGGCGCTGCTCGCCTCCCTGGACGAGGGGTGGGCCGATCCCGCCCGCCTCTACCGGGAGGGCCGCCGGGCCCGGATGCTGCTGGACGCGGCGCGGGAGGCGGCCGCCGAGGCGGTGGGCTGCCGGCCCGACGAACTCGTATTCACTCCTTCGGGGACACGCGCCCTGCACGACGGGATCGACGGCGCCCTGACGGGCCGGCGGCGCGCGGGCCGGCATCTGGTGGTCTCCGCCGTGGAGCACTCGGCCGTGCTGCACGCGGGCGAGGCGCTGGCCGCGCAGGGCGGCGCCGTCACCGAGGTGCGGGTGGACCGCACGGGCCGGGTGGACGCGGCGGAGTACGCGGCGGCGCTGCGGCCGGACACCGCGCTGGCGGTGCTGCAGTCGGCCAACCACGAGGTGGGCACCGAGCAGCCGGTGGCCGAGGTGGCAAAGGCGTGCCGGGCGGCCGGCGTGCCGCTGCTGGTGGACGCGGCGCAGTCGCTGGGCTGGGGTCCGGTGGCCCCCGGCTGGTCGCTGCTGGCGGCGAGCGCGCACAAGTGGGGCGGTCCGTCGGGCGTGGGTCTGCTGGCGGTGCGCAAGGGGGTGCGGTACGCGGTGCGGGGCCCGGCGGACGAGCGGGAGGGCGGCCGCGCGCCCGGCTTCCCCAACCTCCCGGCGATCGTCGCGGCCGCCGCGTCGCTGCGGGCGGTCCGGGCGGAGGCGGCGGCGGAGGACGCGCGGCTGCGGGCCCTGGTGGACCGGGTGCGGCGGCGGGTGCCGGAGCTGGTGCCGGACGTGGAGGTCGTGGGCGACCCGGTGCGGCGGCTGCCGCACCTGGTGACGTTCTCCTGTCTCTACGTCGACGGCGAGGCGCTGCTGCACGCCCTGGACCGGGAGGGGTTCTCGGTCTCGTCCGGCTCGTCGTGCACGTCGAGCACGCTGACGCCGAGCCATGTGCTGCGGGCCATGGGGGTGCTGTCGGAGGGCAACGTCCGGGTCTCCTTGCCGCCGGGAGTGCGGGAGGAGGACGTGGAGCGGTTCCTGTCCGTCTTGCCGCGCGTTGTCGCCTCGGTGCGCGAGCACGTCGCCCCTTCGGGGCCGGCGCCGGCTTCCGCCGGCGAGGAGCTGGTCGTCGACTCGCTCGGGAAGCGGTGCCCGATTCCGGTCATCGAACTGGCGAAGGCGTTCGGGGGCGTGCCGGTCGGGGGGCTGGTGACGGTCCTGTCCGACGACGAGGCCGCTCGTCTGGACATTCCGGCCTGGTGCGATATGCGGGGGCAGGAGTATGTGGGGGAACGGCCGGTGGAGGGCGGCGTCGGATATACGGTGCGGCGCCGCTCCTGACGGGCTTCTCCCGCCCGCCCACCCGTTGCCTTCCGGGCGGGGGGTGTGCGGGCGGGGGGGGGAAGCTCAGCCCAAGTGGGCCTGGACCTCGGCGGCGGCCTCGTGGCCGTACGCCTTCGCGAAGCGCTCCATGAAGTGCCCGCGCCGCAGCTCGTACTCCTGCGTGCCCAGCGTCTCGATGACGAGCGTCGCCAGCATGCAGCCCACCTGCGCGGCCCGCTCCAGCGGCAGCTGCCACGTCAGGCCGGCCAGGAAGCCGGCGCGGAACGCGTCGCCGACGCCGGTCGGGTCGACCTTGGCCTCCTCCTGCGCGCAGCCGACCTCGATCGCCGGCTCGCCGACGCGCTCGATGAGCACGCCGCGCGCGCCGAGGGTGGTGACGCGGGTGCCGACCTTGGCCATGATCTCGTCGGACGTCCAGCCGGTCTTGCTCTCGATCAGCGCCCGCTCGTACTCGTTCGTGAACAGGTACGTCGCGCCCTCGATCAGCAGCCGGATGTCCTCGCCGCTCATGCGGGCGAGCTGCTGGGAGGGGTCGGCGGCGAAGGGGATGCCGCGCTGGCGGCACTCCTCGGTGTGGCGGAGCATCGCCTCGGGGTCGTCCGCGCCGATCAGGACCAGGTCCAGGCCGCCGACCCGCTCGGCGACCGGCTGGAGCTCGATCTGGCGGGCCTCGCTCATCGCACCGGTGTAGAAGGACGCGATCTGGTTGTGGTCGGTGTCCGTGGTGCAGACGAAGCGCGCGGTGTGGTGGACGTCGGAGATGTGCACGGAGGCGGTGTCCACGCCGTGCCGGTCGAGCCAGGCCCGGTAGTCGGCGAAGTCCTCGCCGGCCGCGCCGACCAGGATCGGGCGCAGGCCGAGGACGGCCATGCCGAAGCAGATGTTCGGACCGACGCCGCCCCGGCGGACCTCGAGCTCGTCGACGAGGAAGGAGAGGGAGACCGTGTGCAGCTGATCGGCCACGAGCTGGTCGGCGAAGCGGCCGGGGAAGGTCATCAGATGGTCGGTGGCGATGGAGCCGGTGACAGCGATACGCACGACGGGTCTGCTCCCTGCGGGGCGAGGCGACAAAACAAGACAACGTGATGAGAGGAACGGGAAGAGCCACACCACGCTACCGGGTCCGGCACGGCGTGCCACGTCCGGATCCAGCCACTGAGCGGGCAAATCTACCAAATGGTAGGTCTTCCTCCGTGAGCCCTCTGATGCGTACGGTGCCGGTATGCCGAAGACTGTGAAGCACGTCACCGCCCCGGTTTCGCAGCACATCACGGAGGACGCCCCCTCGCTGGCCGAGTTGCGCAGGGACTGCGCCCGGATGGCACCGCACTGGAGGGGGGCTCCCGCGGGGGTTCCGGCGGGCCGCACGCCGCTCGACCTCATCCACGGGGTCGTCGTGCCCGTGACCTCGGCGCGACTGCTGGACGGGATGTCGGAGTACGGCGACTGACCTCTCCCCCGGCTCCGGTGGAACCGGTCGCTCCTGCGTTCCGTCCAAGCGCCGTCCCCCTACCGGGGGATGGCGCTGTACATATTTTTGAGCGGAGCGAAGGAGCGATGCGGTGAGCACCGAAGGTGGCTCTCCGGGCGGCACTCCCGGAAAACAGCGGCGGAAGCACACCCCGCTGGCGGTGATTTCGGTGGCCGCGGCGGTGTTGCTGGCGGGAGGCGGCGGCGCGTACTGGGCGTCCACGGCGGGGGACGGCGACGGCGGAGGGTCGCCGGACACCTCCGGCGGCCATGCGGCGCCTCCCCCGCTCGCGCTGGACGGTTACGGGCGCACGAACGGCGGGGGCGCGCCGTCGCAGGGCATCGCGGTGGGCGAGCCGGATCCGAACGGCACCCGCTACCGGGCGGAGGGCAAGCTGCCGGACGGGCCGCGCACGGCGCCCGTCTATCTGTCCGCGCGCGAGGTGACGCGCGGCGACGTCGCGGCCCTGGCCAAGGCCCTTGGCGTGCAGGGCGAGCCCCGGTCGGCGCAGGGCACCTGGACGGTGGGCGGCTCGCCGGACGCGTCCGGACCGCTGCTCCGGGTGAACGAGCAGGGGCCGGGCGACTGGTCGTACTCCCGCTACGGGACGCCGGGCGGCACGGGCTGTGTGCACCCGCCGGGTGCCGGGCCGCGCACGGAGCCGCCCGCGCCGGGCAAGGACGTGCCGGGCGGTGACGTGCCGGCGCCCTCGGCGCCCTCGATGAAGTGTCCGTCGTTCCGCGACGGCGGCACCCCGGCCGCCGGGCCGGACCAGGGCGGCGGGCCGGTGTCGGAGGACCGGGCGAAGGCCGCGGCCACGCCCGTCCTGAAGGCGCTCGGCCAGGACGACGCGAAGCTGGACGCACACCGGCTCTTCGGTGCCGTGCGGATGGTGGACGCCGATCCGGTGGTGAATTCCACGCCCACCTACGGGTGGCGGACCAGCTTCCAGGTCGGCCCGGACGTACTCCAGGACCCGGTCGCGCTTGCCGTTCTCCAGGTCGGCGCTGGTCAGAGTGATGATGCGGGCGGTCGGGAAGAGGCGACGGAC
>NZ_JBFAPH010000139.1:0-16394 GCF_040675635.1 Streptomyces sp. NPDC049577 | reverse complement strand
GGTCGCAACCCGGGCGGGCCGCGGTGCGACCGGAGTGGCAACCGGTCACGCCCGTCCGGCGGCCGCTCTGCGACCGCGGGAGGTGGTGGGCCTCCTCCTGTAGTCGTACCCCGGCAGGGTGCGGTCGGACGGTGGGCTCATGCGCGCCGCCGCCCCCGCGGCCTAGGCTCCGGCTGTACGCGCTGACGGTCCCGGTCGGGCCGCCACGACGACCGATCGACGGGGAGATGTGACAGTGCGCCACCGGGACCGGGTACCGCCCCTGGTGTGGGACGCGGCGCTGCCGATCCTTCTCCTCCTCAACGTCGTGACCGCCTACCCGGCGCAGGAGCTGCCGGTGGCTGCGGCGCTCACCGCCGCCCTGGCGCTCCCCCTGCTGTGGCGGCGCCGGGCCCCGCTCGCGGTGTTCGGCGCCGTGGCGGCCGCGGCCTTCGTCCAGTGGCTGATGGACGTCCAACTGCCCGCGGACATCGCCCTGCTGGTGGCCCTCTACACGGCGGCCGCGCACACAGACCGGCGCGGCACGCTTCTCGCCGGTGCCGTCGTGGAGGGCGGAGCCGTGCTGGCCTGCCTGCGCTGGGCACCGGACGGCGCGTTCCTGACCCCCTTCGTCGCGCTCTCCGCGACGGTCGTCGCAGCCGCCGTCCTCGGGGTGAACGTGCGGACCAGCCGGGCCTACCTCGCCGCCGTGCAGGAACGGGCCGAACGGCTGGCGCTGCACCAGGAGCAGCAGGCACGACTGGCCGTCGCCGAGGAGCGGGCCCGGATCACCCGCGAGATGCACGACATCGTCACCCACAACCTGTCCGTCATGGTCGCGCTCACCGACGCCGCCGTCTACGCCCAGCACAGGTCCCCGGACCGGGCCACCACCGCGATGCTGCAGATCTCCGAGACGGGCCGGCAGGCGCTGACCGACATGCGGCGCTCGCTGGGCGTCCTGCGGACCGGCGAGCGGGACGCGGAGCGCCACCCGCCGCCCGGCATCGCCCAGCTGGAGGCCCTCGCCGACCAGATGGGCGCCGCCGGGCTGCCGACCCGCCTGGAGGTCCGCGGCAACCACACCCACGTCCCCGCCACCGCACAACTCACCGTCTACCGTCTGGTGCAGGAAGCCTTGACCAACACCCTCAAGCACACACCCGCCGGCACCCGCGCGACGGTCCTGGTCGAGTGCTCGGCCCAGGCCGTCGGCGTGGACGTCACCGACAGCGGCCCCCGCCCGGGGCGGCCCGCCGCCGCACCGCCCGGCCACGGCATCCCCGGCATGCGCGAGCGCGCGGCCGCCTACGGGGGGACGCTGCAGGCCGGACCGCTTCCGGGCGGCGGCTGGGGCGTCCGTACCCGATTCCTTCTCAACGGCGGCGGGGCGGCCGCCGCATGACGATCCGCGTCCTGATCGCCGACGACGAGGCGCTGCTCCGGATGGCCTTCGGCACGGTCCTGGAGGCCCAGCCCGACATGACACCGGTCGGCGAGGCCGCGGACGGCGCCCAGGCCGTCCGCCTCGCCCGGGAGCTGCGGCCCGATGTCGTCCTCATGGACGTCCGGATGCCCGGGACGGACGGGATCGAGGCGACCCGACAGGTCGTCGAGGTCTCCCCGCAGAGCAGAGTGCTGATCCTGACCACCTTCGACCTGGACGCGTACGCCTTCGCCGGTCTCGCCGCCGGAGCCTCGGGCTTCCTGCTGAAGAACACCAGGCCGGAGGAGTTGCTCACCGCGATCCGTAACGTCGCGGCGGGCGACGCGGTGCTCTCCCCGCGGATCACCCGGCGCCTGCTGGAGGACTTCCGTCCGCACCTGCCCGACGGCGGCGCCGCCGTCCGCGACGAGCGGCTGGACCGGCTGAGCGCCCGTGAGCGCGAGGTGCTCGTCGAGGTCGGCCGCGGCTCGTCCAACGCCGAGATCGCGGCCGCGCTGTACCTCGCGGAGGCGACCGTGAAGTCCCATCTGGGGCGGATCCTGCACAAGCTCGAACTCCGCGACCGGATCCAGGCCGTGGTCTTCGCCCACGACAACCACCTGGTCCGCCCAGCCTGAGCTTGTGCTTTATCCACCGGCCCTTGAGCGTTCTTTGATGCTCTCGGGCCGTTTGACGGACTTGCCGGCGTTGTGCGGGTGGCGGGGTGTCGATTCTTGGAGCCGGGAGGGCGGCCGGGGCCTGCCCGGGAGGGCTTCGGTGCACGAGCCGGGCAGGTCAAGTGTGGGCGGAGGTTCCTGAACCCCCGGCGGACACGGGCTGGGGTCAGCCGGCCGGGCTGAGCGGGTCGCTCCCAGGGATGTCAGGTCGGTAGCCTGCGCATCCACCGCCCCGGGGCACCAGCCCGCACACCGATACCGCTGTCACCCGCAGGGGCGGCCCGGCCTCATGGAGGAGGCTGGATTCTCACACCTTTCCGCTTGTCAACGCGCGGATCAGGTCCTTACGGATGGCGTCGAGGGGGGTCAGAGACGGTTGCCAGGCAGGCACCGCCAGGTGCCTTCAAGCTCGTCGGGTCCTTCATGCAGGCTTGGCGTCGCGCCGCCGCATCGGCAGCGACCTGGTCGGGCGTCAGCACCCTGTGACTGGCACCTTCCGCCTCCGGATAGACGCACACGACACGAGACAGGATTCAGCCCTCTTCCGACGCGTCCGGACCGAGCGGGGGAACGACGCCGAGCTGCTGGAGGAAGGACAGGAGGTCCTTGTCGGACCACTTCTCCGCGAGCTTGCCGTTCTCGATGCGGTGGATCACCGTCGCCGTCATCGTCAGCTGGTGTCCGGTGGCCGGAATGCCGGGCAGGTCGCCCTCGTGGACGCCGCGGCAGAGCAGCCTCGTGACGACCTTGTCGCCTTCCGCGACCTGATCCTGGATCTCGTGCGTACCGGGTGTCGCCTCCCAGAAGAGCCGGAAGGACTGCCGCAGGCCTTCGAGACCGGATGTGAATCCCGGGAACGGCGGCGGCGAGTGGTCGAGGTAGTCCTCGGCCACGAGCTCGTCCAGAGCGGCCAGATTGCCCTGGTCGATCTCCTCGTAGAAGCGGCGGACGAGCCTCTTGTTCTCCTCGATGGACATGGGCAGGACACCGACCCTTCTCCGTGCTCCGACGACACGCCCCGGCGCTCGGGCGGCACGCCCGGACGACGCGGAGTCTGCCGGGCGGGAGGGCCGGCGGGTGGCGACACGCCCAGGCGGCCGGCGAGATCACCCGCCCGGGCCGTGGGAGGACCCGCTGGTCGACGCCGGGTTCGTCGTGGAGGACGTCGCCCTGCTGTCCGCGCCGGGACCGGGCAACGCCTGCGCAGCAGTCCGTGGTTCAGGGGAACACGAAGTGGGTCACAGCCGTTCGATCACCGTCACGTTCGCCTGCCCGCCTCCCTCGCACATCGTCTGCAGGCCGTACCGGCCGCCCGTGCGCTCCAGTTCGTGCAGCAGGGTGGTCATCAGACGGGCGCCCGTCGCGCCGAGGGGGTGACCGAGGGCGATGGCCCCGCCGTTGACGTTGACGCGGGCGGGGTCGGCGCCGGTCTCCTTCAGCCAGGCGAGGACGACCGGCGCGAAGGCCTCGTTGATCTCGACGAGGTCGATGTCGGCCAGGGTGAGGCCGCTCCGCTTCAGGGCGTGCGCCGTGGCCGGGATGGGCGCGGTGAGCATGCGGATGGGGTCCTCGCCCCGGACCGAGAGGTGGTGGATCCGGGCGCGGGGCGTGAGCCCGTGGTCGCGCACGGCGCGTTCGCTCGCCAGCAGCAGGGCGGCGGCGCCGTCGGAGATCTGCGAGGAGACCGCGGCCGTCAGACGCCCGCCGGGTACGACCGGGCGGAGGGCGGCCATCTTCTCCAGGGTGGTGTCGCGGCGCGGCCCCTCGTCGGCCGTGACGTCGCCGTAGGGGACGATCTCCCGGTCGAAGCGGCCCTCGTCGGCGGCCCGGACCGCCCTGTGGTGGGAGAGCAGCGCGAACTCCTCCATCGCGGCCCGGGTGATGCCCCACTGGTCGGCGATCGTCTCCGCGCCGTGGAACTGGTCGACGGGCCGGTCACCGTAACGGGCGCGCCAGCCGCGGGAGCCGGCGAACGGGCCGCCGGTCAGTCCCAGCGGTTCGGCGGCACGGTGGAAGGCGTAGCCGATGGGGACCTGGGACATGCTCTGCGTCCCGCCGGCCACGACGAGGTCCTGAGTGCCGGAGAGCACGGCCTGGGCGGCGAAGTGGACGGCCTGCTGGCCGGAGCCGCACTGCCGGTCGACGGTGACACCGGGGACCTCCTCGGGCAGTCCGGCGGCCAGCCAGCTGGTGCGGGCGATGTCACCGGCCTGCGGCCCGACCGTGTCGAGGCAGCCGAGGACGACGTCGTCGACGGCGGCCGGGTCGACGCCCGCGCGCTCGACGGCGGCACGCAGGACGTGCGCGCCCAGGTCGGCGGGGTGCGCGGCGGCGAGGGCGCCGCCGCGCCGGCCGACGGGTGTGCGGACTGCCGTGACGATGTATGCCTCGGCCATGACGGCCCTCCCTCACGGGGGCGGAAGTCGGTCCCGTACGGCGATGCCGTCCAGGACCATCGACAGGTACTGCCGTGCGATCTCCTCGGGGGCGTGCCGGCCGTCCGGCCGGTACCAGGAGGCGGCGACCCACACGGTGTCGCGCAGGAAGCGGTAGGTGAGCCGGGCGTCGAGGTCGGCGCGGAAGGCGCCGTCGGCCACGCCGCGCCGCAGGGTGCCGAGCCAGGCGCGCTCGAACTTGCGCTGCGACTCGGCGAGGTAGCCGAACCGGGGCCGGCCGGCCAGGTGGCCGGACTCCTTCTGGTAGATGGCGACGGCGGCGCGGTGCCGGTCGATCTGCCGGAAGGACTCGGTGACCAGGGCCTGAAGGGTCTGCCTGGCGTCGTCCCCGGCGGCGAGCACGGCGTCGTAGCCGGCCCAGAGGTCGTCCAGGAAGGCGGAGAGGATCTCGTCCAGCATCGACTCCTTGGAGTCGAAGTGGTAGTAGAGGCTGCCCGCGAGCATGCCCGCCTCGTCGGCGATCCGGCGGACGGTGGTGGCGCTGTAGCCCTGCGCGGCGAACACCTCGGCGGCGGTCGCGAGCAGCTCGCGGCGCCGGTCCGGGGACGGGGGTCCGGAGACGGTGTCGGCGGCGGGGGTCTTCTTGCTGATCGGCACGGTTTCATTGTCGGTCAGGCGCGCTGGCTGCTGACGGAGACGGTCTCGCCGGTCATGTACGAGGCGTAGTCGCCGGCGAGGAAGACGATGACGTTGGCGATCTCCCAGGGCTCCGCGGAGCGGCCGAACGCCTCGCGGCCGGCCAGCTCGTCGAGCAGCCCGGGATCCGTCACCCGGGCGAGGTGCGGATGGACGGCCAGGCTCGGGGAGACGGCGTTGACGCGGACCCCGTAGGCGGCGGCCTCCAGCGCGGCGCAGCGGGTGAGGGCCATGACGCCGGCCTTGGCGGCGGCGTAGTGCGCCTGGCCGCGCTGGGCGCGCCAGCCGAGGACGGAGGCGTTGTTGACGATCGCCCCGCCCGTGCCGGAGGCGCGCATGCGGCGCAGGGCGGCCCGGGTGCAGCGGAAGGTGCCGGTGAGGGTGGTGCCGAGGACCTTCTCCCACTGCTCGTCGGTCATGTCGGCGAGCTCGGCGGTGCCGCCGAGGCCGGCGTTGTTGACGAGGACGTCCAGGCAGCCGTGGCGTTCCTCGGCGAGATCGAGGAGTGCGGCGACGTCCGCCTCGTCGGTGACGTCGCAGGGCACTCCGGCCACCCGGTGGTCGCCGAACTCGGCGGCCAGCGCGGCGACGGTGTCCGTCAGCCGGCGGGCGTGGGCGTCGCCCAGGACGACGCGGGCACCTTCTTCGAGGAACCGCCGGGCCGTCGCCCCGCCGATGCCGGTGCCGGCCGCCGCGGTGACGACGGCGGTGCGGCCGGACAGCAACGCGTGGGCAGCGGGGTACGGCGGCGGGCCGCAGCCCTCGACGCTGCTCATGACCGTACGTTAACCTACCAAACACTTGTTAGGGAAGGATGGCCATGTCTTCTGTGCCCCCTGCCTCCCCCGCCCCGCCCGCCGAACCGGTGGTCCGCTACGAGCGGCTCGGCCCCGTCGCGACCGTCACCATGAACCGGCCCCGGTACCGCAACGCCCAGAACTCCGCCATGACCTATGCGCTGGACGACGCGCTGTACGAGGCGTCGGCCGACGACGGGGTGAAGGTGATCGTGCTCGCGGGGGCCGGTGACCACTTCTCCGCCGGCCATGACATCGGGACTCCGGAGCGCGACGCCGACCTTCCGCACGCGCGCCGGGCCGGGATGTGGTGGGACCACTCCCGCGAGGCGGGCGCCGAGCGTCGGCTGGCCCGGGAGGCGGAGGTGTACCTGGGCATGTGCCGGCGCTGGCGCGAGCTGCCGAAGCCGCTGGTCGCGAGCGTGCAGGGCGCCTGTGTGGCGGGCGGGCTGATGCTGGCCTGGGTGTGCGACCTGATCGTGGCCGCGGAGGACGCGTTCTTCGCCGACCCGGTCGTGCGGATGGGCATCCCCGGCGTGGAGTACTTCGCGCATCCGTGGGTGATGCCACCGCGCGTCGCCAAGGAGCTGCTCTACACCGGTGACCGGATGAGCGCGCGCCGCGCGTACGAGGTGGGCATGGTCAACCGCGTGGTACCGCGCGCCGAACTCGCCGCCGAGACGCGCGCGCTGGCGGAACGTATGGCAGGGATGCCGCGGCTGGGGCTCGCGCTCGCCAAGCGGGCCGTCAACCAGGCGGAGGACCTCCAGGGGCTGCACTCCGGTCTGGACGCCGCCTTCGCACTGCACCATCTCGCGCACGCGCACAACGCGGAGACGGCCGCCGACCCGCTCGGCGGCATGGACGTCCGGGCCATGAAGGCCGCGGACGGTGCGAGGGCCGTGCGGGACTCCTGATGGACCTCGACTTCACGCCGGAGGAGCAGTCCTTCCGCGCGGAGGCCCGCGCCTGGCTGGCGGCGCACGTGCCGCCGGTTCCGCTGCCGTCCCTGGAGACGGAGGACGGCTTCGCCCTGCACCGCGCCTGGGAGCGCACCCTGTCCGAGGGGCGCTGGTCGGCGGTCTCCTGGCCCGAGGAGTACGGCGGGCGCGGGCGCTCGCTGCTGGAGTGGCTGGTCTTCGAGGAGGAGTACTGGGCGGCGGGCGCCCCGCACCGCGTGTCCCAGAACGGTATCGGCCTGCTCGCGCCCACCCTCTTCGCACACGGCACCGAGGAGCAGCGCGCCCGCGTCCTGCCGCCGATGGCGCGCGGCGAGACGGTCTGGGCGCAGGCCTGGTCGGAGCCGGAGGCCGGCTCCGACCTCGCCGCCCTGCGGTCGACGGCGACGCGTACGGAGGGCGGCTGGCTGCTCGGCGGGGTGAAGACCTGGTCCTCGCGGGCCGCCTTCGCCGACCGCGCCTTCGGCCTCTTCCGCAGTCATCCCGGCGCGGGGCGGCCGCACCGGGGGCTGACGTACGCGATGTTCCCGCTGCGGGCGGACGGCGTGACGGTCCGGCCCGTCGGCCGGCTGGACGGTAAGCCAGCCTTCGCCGAAATCGCCCTGGACCGCGTCTTCGTGCCCGACGCGGACGTCGTCGGGGAGCCCGGGGACGGCTGGCGCGTGGCGATGAGCACGGCGGGCAGCGAACGCGGGATCGTGCTCCGCAGTCCGGGCCGCTTCACGGCCGCCGCCGCGCGCCTGACCGAGCTGTGGCACACGGTCGCCGACCCGGCGGACACGGCCCTGCGGCAGCGGGTCGCGGACGTGGCGGCCCGCGCCCGCGCGTACCGGCTGTACGGCTACGAGCAGGCGTCCAGGATCGCCGCCGGACAGCAGCCCGGCCCGGCGGCGGCCAGCCTCACCAAGGTCTTCTGGTCCGAGCTGGACCTGGCCCTGCACGAGACGGCCCTGGACCTGCTCGGCCCGGACGGCGAACTCGCGGACGGCCCCTGGCCGGAGGGCTATGTCTTCTCCCTGGCCGGGCCCGTCTACGCGGGCACGAACGAGATCCAGCGGGACGTCATCGCCGAGCGGCTGCTCGGCCTGCCGAAGGGGCGCCGCGGATGAGGTTCCTGCTGGACGCCGAGCAGACGGCCTTCGGCCGCACCCTGGACCGGATGTTCGCGGGGGCGGACACCCCCTCGGCCGTCCGGGCGTGGTCCCGCGGCGAGCACGGCCCCGGTCTCGCGCTGTGGCGCCGGGCGGCAGGCGCCGGTGTCTTCACCCTGGCCGTCCCGGTGGAGTACGGCGGTGCCGGCCTGCTGCCCGTGGAGACGGCCGTCGCCTTCGTCGAGCTGGGCCGCCACGCCGTCCCCGGGCCCCTGGCCGAGACGGTCGCGGCGAGCGTCCTGCTCGCCCGGCTGGCCGAACGGGGCACCACCGGGCCGGCCGGGACATGGCTGCCGCGCGTCTGCGCGGGCGAGGCCGTGCTGACGCTGGCCCCGCCGGGCGACGGGGCGTACGCGCTGGACGCGGACGCGGCGGACGGGGTGCTCGTCGCGCACGGCGGCGAACTGCGGCTGGCCGCCGCGCACGGCCCCGTGCGGGCGTCCCTGGACCCGGCGCGGCGGCTCGCCCGGCCGGCCCCCGGCGGCACACCGCTTGCCACCGGCCCCGGCGTCGCGGCGGCCGTCGCGCACGCGGCCGACTGGGCGGCCCTGGCGACCGCCGCGCAGGCGCTCGGGGTCGGGCACGCGCTGCTGGACCGCACGGTGGCCTACGCGCGGCAGCGCGTCCAGTTCGGGGTGCCGGTCGGTTCCTTCCAGGCGGTCAAGCACCGCCTGGCGGACGTCCTGGTGGGGCTGGAGTTCGCGCGGCCGCTGCTGTGGGGCGCGGCCGTGGCGCTCGCCGGGGGTGCGGCGGACGCGCCGGCGGACGTGGCGTGCGCGAGGACGGCGGCCGGCAACGCGGCGTACGCGGCCGCGCGGAGCGCGCTGCAGGTGCACGGCGCGATCGGGTACACGGCGGAGTACGACCTGTCGCTGTGGCTCGGCAAGGCGAGGGCCCTGCGGGCAGCCTGGGCGGGGCCGGCGCCGGTTCCGCTCCCCTGACCCACGTCCTCCGGGGCGCGCCCCGCCCCCGGGCCGCGCTCGGCGCGATGTCCTCGAGCTGCCCGGTCACCGCCGGAAGGTGACCCCGGACGGGCGGAGTCCGCGCACGCGCCACCCCCGGCACCGGGGACGGGGCCCCGGTTTCGGAACGGGCCGGGACCGGGGAAAGAACCACGCGCAAGAGCCCTCGCACCCGAGAGGATCGTCGACGTGGCCGAGGACATCGTCGCGCGCGTGCTGCGCCAGTGGCAGCAGGTCCACCCCGGGCTGGACGTCACTCCGATGGCCGTGATCGGCCGGCTCAACCGGTGTGCCGCGCTGCTGCAGCAGGCGACCGACGCGCCGCTGGTGGGCGAGGGGCTCACCCGGGCGGAGTTCGACCTCCTGGGCACGCTGCGGCGCACGGGACGCGAGCTGACGCCGGGGCAGCTCGCGCGGGAGACGTTCGCCTCCGGCGCCGCCGTCACCAAGCGGCTGCGCGTGCTGGAGGCGCGCGGCCTGGTGGGCCGCCGGGCCGACGACCGCGACCGCCGCGTGGCACACCTGTCCCTCACCCAGGCGGGCACCGAGCTCATCGACCGGCTGATTCCGCGTCAGCTGGAGTACGAGCGCGCGCTGCTGGCGGGTGTCGGGGAAGGACGCCGGCAGGAGCTGGCGGACACCCTCGCCGAGCTGCTCGTACACCTGGAGGGGCGCCTCGGCGGCCTCCAGCCGTGAGCGCCCGCCGCGCGTGACGCTACCGGGTCGGTGAGGACGAACCCGGCGGGACGAAGATCTGCCTGTTGTCGCAGGTCTGGTCGGACAGCGTCCTGCCGGCGCCGCTCAGCTGCACCTTGACCTCGTCCGGCGGCAGATCGCCCGGCACGGCGTTGTGGGCCGCCGTGCACACGAGCTGGGTGCGGCCGACGGACGGGAGGCGGGTGGGGTCGACGGGCAGCCGGATGGCGACCTGGCCCGTCGCGGTGGTGACCTGCACCTTGCCGGCCGCGATCTTCGGCAGGTCGGAGTACAGGCCGCGCATGCGCTCGGCCTCGTTGGGGCCCTGGAGCAGCAGCGGGACCGCCTCCTCCGCGGAGATCTCGCCGCCGGCCGGGCGGACGACGCCGAAGAGGCCGCCGGGGTAGGCGAAGTACAGCCGTGCCTCGGTGGCGGGCCTGCCCGGCCGTTTGACGCCGGTGGCGGGCCGGCCGACCTCCACGACCTCGGACGGTTCGATGCCGCAGCCGCTGAGGGTGACCAGCGCGGCGAGCGCGAGCAGCGCGGAGCGCGTCGCGTGCCTCATGTGTCGTCTCCTCCGGTGTCCTCTCCGGTGCGCAGGGGCAGGTCGACGGTGAAGACCGCCCCGCCACCGGGGGCGTTGGCGGCCCGTACGGTTCCCTCGTGCAGACGGACGTTCTCCAGCGTGATGGCGAGGCCCAGACCGCTGCCCTCGGAGCGGACCCGGGCGGCGTCGGCCTTGAAGAACCGGTCGAAGACGTGCGGCAGCACCTCGGGGTCGATGCCCGCGCCCCGGTCGGCGACCTCGATGAGCAGCCGGCCGCCGTCCTCGCCCGGCTCGGCCCGGGCGGTGACGCGTACCGGCGCGCCGCCGTGCTTGAGCGCGTTGCCGACGAGATTGGCGATGACGACGTCGATGCGACGCGGGTCGAGCCGGGCCCGTACGCCGCCGGGCAGGTCGGCGGTCACCTCGTCCTGCCAGCCGCGCGCCTGGAGGGTCTTGCGCACGGTCTCGGCCACGTCGACCTCGTCCAGGTGCAGGGCGGCGGCTCCGGCGTCGAAGCGGGAGATCTCCATCAGGTCCTCGACCATGCGGGCGAGCTTTCCGGTCTCCTCGCTGATGAGCCGGACGGCGTGCGCGGTGTCGGGGTCGAGGCCCGCGGCACCCTCGTCGAGGACGTCGACGACGGCGGTCATCGCGGCGAGCGGGGTGCGCAGCTCGTGGGAGACGTCGGCGGCGAAGCGCCGGGAGTTGGCCTCCATGCGGCGCAGTTCGGCGACGTTCTCCTCCAGGGCGGCGGCCATGTCGTTGAAGGTCCGCGAGAGGTCGGCGAGTTCGTCGCGGCCGGTCACCTTCAGCCGGGTGTCGAGCGCGCCGGCGGTGATCTGCTGGGTGGCGCGGCGCAGTTCGCGCACGGGTCGCAGGACGCCGCGCGCGGCGAGCAGCGCGGGCACGACGGCGAGGGCGACGGCGGGCAGGGCGCCGCTCTGGGCGGCCTGCACCAGGGCCCGCACGTTGACCTCGTCCTCGGCGAGGGGCAGCCGGGCGTACACCTCCAGGCCGGTGGTCTGGCCGCTGCCGTCGCTGTAGGTGACGGGCAGGCCGACGACCAGCCACGGGCTGCCGGCGTCGGTCACCCGCTGGAAGGCGGCGACGCCGGCGTGGACCTTCTTCTCCACGCCGGCGGGGATGGTGCCGTTCTCCGCCCGGCCGCCGGTGGCGGGGACCAGGGGGCCGTTGCGGTAGCGGACGTGCACGGCCCAGTGCTGCGGCTGGCCGGCGCGGTCGAGGCTCTGGGTGAACGCGGTCAGGTCGTCCCGGCCGGGCGGGAACGCCAGCTCGGGCACCTGGGAGTTGACCTGGGAGCGCAGGGCGTTGACGGCGGTGTCCTGGGTGCGCTTGAGGATGGCGTTGCGGGCCTCGCGGAAGGTGAGCGCCGACGTGGCGAGCGCGCTCAGGGCGGCGACCAGCAGGAAGGCCACCACGAGCCGGGCGCGCAGGCCGCGGGCGAGGGTGCGCAGGGCGTTCACCGGGCGCTCACGGGCCGGGTCACAGGGGCCCGAAGCGGTAGCCGAAGCCACGTACGGTCTGGATGTACTTCGGCTGGCGCGTGGAGTCCTCGATCTTGGTACGCAGCCGCATCACGCACGCGTCGACCAGCCGGGCGTCACCGTGGTAGCTGTGCTCCCACACGTGTTCCAGGAGCTGCTGGCGGCTGTAGACCTGGCCCGGGGTGGCCGACAGGTGCAGCAGCAGCTTCATCTCGGAGGGGGCGAGCGGCAGGTCCTTGCCGTTCCTGGAGACCAGCAGCCCGGCCCGGTCGATGGTGAGGTCGCCGTGCACCTCGGCGGGCCGCGGGGCGACCGCGTCGGGGCCGGCGCCGTCGCCGGGCGCGGCGCGGCGCAGGACGGCGCGGATGCGGGCCTCGAGCACCTCGCCGCGGGCGGGCTTGACGATGTAGTCGTCGGCGCCGGCCTCCAGGCCGAGGACGACGTCGATGTCGTCGCCGCGCGCGGTGAGCATGATGATCGGTATCTGCTGGGTGGCACGGATGCGGCGGCAGACCTCGAAGCCGCTCTTGTCGGGCAGCATCAGGTCGAGCAGCACCAGGTCGGGCCGGAAGCTCTCCAGCGCCGCGAGCCCGGCCTCGCCGGTGGGGGCGGCCTCGACCGCGTGGCCGCGGCGGCGCAGGGTGAGGGTGACCCCTTCCCGGACGGCGCGGTCGTCTTCGATCAGGAGCACGCGGGACATGGTCACCAGTATCGGTCGCATGCGTGCACGAATGCGTCCCAAGGCATGCACCGGGCTGATCTGTGACCGACTGCTCATATTCGAGGCGTTTCTTCCGGGAGTGGGCCCTGGGGCGCCCCTATCCCCCGATGTGCCGCAGCAGCAGGGCCCGGAAATCGCGGTCGAAGGCCTCGTGGCGCTCCCGCAGCCGGTCGCCGGGCCAGCCGGACGGGAGGAGGGGCGCCGGGAGGACGGGGTCCGCGAGGAGGTGTCGGAGGACGGCCGCCGAGACGGTGAAGCGCTCGGCGAGGGGGCCGGGGGCGGCCGCGTCGAGGGCCGCCTCCAGGGCGCGGGCGTGCCCGGCCCAGCCGGGCAGGTCCCAGAGCGCGGCCGCGAGCCGGACGGGGTCGCCCTCGGGCGCGCCGGTGAACAAGGCGCACTGCTCGGTCACCACCGCCGGTCTCGCCGTCCGCACCAGATTGGCGGGCCGCAGCCAGCAGCCCTCGCGCAGCTCAGCCAGCCGCAGGGCGGCCATGGCCTGGCGCAGGGCGGCGCGGTCGGGGGCGGCGCGGCGCTCGCCGGCGACGACGGCGATCTCCCAGCCGCCGTCCCAGGCGCGGGTGCGGGGGGCCCGGCTGTCGTCCTGCCGGGCCTGCCGGGCCAGGAGCCGGTCGGTGAGCCGGTACGTGCCGTCACGCTGCTCCAGGTCGCCGGCGGCGACCATCCGGGTCAGCGCCGTGCGGACGGTGCCCTCGGCGGTGCCGAAGAGCTCTCCGACCCGGACGAGGGCGCGGGCGGGCAGCGCGGGCGGGTGGTGGCCGAGCAGCGTGGACAGCACAATCGAGCGCGCGGTCAGCGGCGGCAGGGAAAGCGAGTCATCCATGGCTGACGAAACCCTATCCATTACAGTCTCGCATCACGCATCATGAAAATGTAATGCCGTAGCTCTGCCGTCACCCTGCCGCAGCTCGCCCCGGAGGCCGCCGTGAGCGCCACACACGAAGTGTTCAACCAGGCCCCGCCCCTGACCGGCTTCTCCACCGCCGACGACCCGGCCCTGCTGGAGGCCCTGCGGCGGGACGGCGCCGGCTGGGGCGAGACGGAGGTCCGCGCGCTCGGGGCGCGGGCCGGCTCGGAGGAGGTGCAGGAGTGGGCGCGGGCGGCCGAGGCGTACCCGCCGGTGCTGCGCACCCACGACCGCTTCGGCAACCGCGTCGACGAGGTCGACTTCCATCCCGCCTGGCACCGGCTGATGGCCGAGGCGGTGGGCAGCGGCCAGCACGCCGCGCCCTGGGCGGAGCCGCGCCCGGGGGCCCACCTGCTGCGCGCCGCGAAGTTCTACGTCTGGGCGCAGGCGGAGCCCGGCCACGGCTGCCCGATCTCGATGACGTACGCCGCCGTGCCCGCCCTGCGGGCCCAGCCCGAGCTCGCGGCCGTCTACGAGCCGCTGCTCGCGGCGCGGACGTACGACTACGGACTGCGCCCGCCGCTCGGCAAGCGCGGCCTGATCGCCGGCATGTCGATGACGGAGAAGCAGGGCGGCTCGGACGTGCGGGCGAACACCACGCGGGCGGTGCCCACGGGCGAGGGCTCGTACGTCGTGACCGGGCACAAGTGGTTCACCTCGGCGCCGATGAGCGACGTCTTCCTCGTCCTGGCCCAGGCGGACGAGGGGCTGACCTGCTTCCTGATGCCGCGCGTGCTGCCCGACGGCACGCGCAACGCCATGCGGCTCCAGCGGCTGAAGGACAAGCTCGGCAACCGCTCCAACGCCTCGGCGGAGATCGAGTACGAGCAGGCCGTGGCCTGGCGGGTGGGCGAGCCGGGGCGCGGGGTGCGCACGATCGTCGAGATGGTCAACATGACCCGGCTCGACTGCGTCCTCGGTTCGGCGGCCGGTATGCGGGCCGGGCTGCGGCAGGCCCTGCACCACGCCGCGCACCGGCGGGCGTTCGGGGCCGAGCTCGTCGACCAGCCGCTCATGCGCAACGTCCTCGCCGACCTCGCCGTGGAGTCCGAGGCCGCGACCGTGCTCGCCATGCGGCTCGCCGCGGCGCTGGACCGCTCCGAGGCGGGCGACGCCGCGGAGTCGGCCCTGCGCAGGCTCGCCCTGGCCGCGGGCAAGTACTGGGTGTGCAAGCGCGGCAGCGCGCACGCCGCCGAGGCGCTGGAGTGCCTGGGCGGCAACGGCTATGTGGAGGAGTCCGGCATGCCCCGGCTCTACCGGGAGGCGCCGCTGCTGTCCATCTGGGAGGGCTCGGGCAACGTGGCGGCCCTGGACGTGCTGCGGGCGCTGACGCGGGAACCTGCCTCGCTGGAGGCCTACTTCGCCGAGGTGGCCCTGGCCGCCGGGGCGGATCCCCGGCTGGACGCCGCCGTGGCGCGCCTGCGCGCGCTGCTCGGCGAGCTCTCCGACCCGCACCGGGCCCAGGTGCTCGCGCGCCGCCTCGCCGAGCAGCTCACCCTCGTCCTCCAGGGCAGCCTGCTCGTCCGGCACAGCCCCCCGGCCGTCGCCGACGCCTTCTGCGCCTCCCGGCTCGGCGGGGACTGGGGCGGGGCGTTCGGCACCCTGCCGGCCGGCACGGACCCGGGGCCGGTCCTGGAGCGGGTGCTGATCAAGGACGCCCGGTGACAACGGCCGTCCGCACCGAGCGCGACGGGCCGGTGACGACCGTCGTGCTCTCCCGTCCGGAGGTGCGCAACGCCGTGGACGGGCCCACGGCCGCGGCGCTCGCCGACGCCTTCCGGGCGTTCGAGGCGGACGACACGGCGCGGGTGGCGGTGCTGTGGGGAGAGGGCGGTACCTTCTGCGCCGGGGCCGATCTCAAGGCGTACGGCACCGGGCGCGGCAATCGGGTCGCGGCCGGCGGCGACGGGCCCATGGGCCCCACGCGGCTGGTCCTCTCGAAGCCGGTCGTCGCCGCGGTGAGCGGTCATGCGGTCGCGGGCGGGCTGGAGTTGGCGCTCTGGTGCGATCTGCGGGTGGCGGAGGAGGACGCCGTCCTCGGCGTCTTCTGCCGCCGCTGGGGCGTGCCGCTGATCGACGGCGGCACGGTCCGGCTCCCCCGGCTGATCGGCACGAGCCGGGCCATGGACCTCGTCCTCACGGGCCGCCCGGTGCCGGCCGCGGAGGCGTACACGATCGGGCTCGTCAACCGGCTGGTGCCGGCGGGGCGGGCCCGCGCGGAGGCCGAACGGCTGGCCGCGGAGATCGCCCGCTTCCCGCAGGCGTGCCTGCGCACCGACCGGGCCTCGCTCCTCGCCCAGGAGGGACTGACCGAGGCCGAGGCCCTGCGCACCGAACTGCGATACGGGCAAGAGGCGTTGACCGAGGCCGCCGAGGGGGTGGCCCGGTTCGCACGGGGAGCCGGACGTCACGGCTCCTTCGGCCTGCCCAACTCCGCCTAAACACCGGGACGGTGGACCGGCGCCGTTTTCAGCCCATCGGAGGAATCCGGTGGTGATCCCGGCTGGATGCGGACGTGGGCGTACAGGCTGTTCCGCGTGAGGGGATGGCTGAGAAGTGGATGTCTGACGGCGGCGGGCGCGGCCGCGGTGTTCGCGTTCGCCGGCGAGGCGCACGCGGACGACCTGGGGGCCCACGCCACGGCCGGCAGGGCACCGGTGACCGCTCACGTCACCCGGCTGCCGCATCTGCTGCCCGACCATCCCCCGTCGCACGTCCGCGCGTCCGCGGCGCGCGGAGCCGTCCGGGCGAACGTCGTCGACAACGGCAAGGGCTGTCTGGACGTCACCGCGCACGTCCTGTCCGTCGGCGGGCACGTGTGGCTGACCTGCCCCGGGACGGCCCCGGCCGCGCCCGCCGCGCCGGCTCCCGCCCCGGCCCCGGCCGCACCCGCGCCCCCCGCCGCGGGGGCGCCGGGCGGAGCGGGCGCCGGTGGCGCCGGTGGTGGTGCCGGAGGT
>NZ_JBFAPH010000138.1:0-16417 GCF_040675635.1 Streptomyces sp. NPDC049577 | reverse complement strand
CGGCCGAGGTCGGCGGCGCCGGACGGGCCGGTCCGCGCCAGGCCGCTGAGAAGGGGGTAGGTGAGTTCGTCGACCCCCTCGCCCAGGCCGTCGGTCAGGTGGGCGTACAGACCGGCGCGGGTGCTGCGGCGCAGGAGCCGGCCGAGGGCGTCGGCGATCTCGTGTCCGCCGGATTCGTCATCCGTCCATATTGGCGTGTGCAGAGCAAGCTTTCCGTTGTGGGCTCCGAAGCGTACTCGAAGCAGGAGTTCGCCCCCGACGGCCGCTTCCGCCGCATCGAGGAGACCACGCTCATGTCCGAAGGCGCCGAACGCGACCGGAACATCCGCAGCGCTCGCTGACCGCACGCCCTGCCCGCACGCCTTGAGCACGGCCGGGGCGGCGTCAGCGGGCAAGGCGGCGGCAACGCGGCGGCAACGCTGGGGTCTCCTCAGGGGCCATGTGGCTGCGGCACTGTTCACGTACGCCGAACGGGCCCGCCGCGGCCGCGAACCGGTGATCCTCTTACGCCCCCGGTGTGATCAACCTCTGTCACCCATGTCCTCCGGACAGGTCGCTCCGGCGGCAAGAGATCATGCCGACGAGGCGCCATACGCGGACGTCATGGCCGAGCAATGTGCGTGAGGAGTGGGTCTTCCCTTGTTGATCACGATCGTTGTTGTGGTGTGCGCCTTGGCCGCCGGTATCGCTGGCCGACGACTGCTGAGCAAGCAACTGGCGGCGCTGGAGACCCCCACCCTGACCGTCCGCGACTTCGTCCTGCCCCTGCAGGCACTGACTGTCTTCGTGCTGGCCTACGTCCTGGTCATGGCATCGGGATCCAACGACAAGGCCGAAGAAGCCGTGCGCCAGGAGGCCCAGGTTCTCGACCACATGTACAAGACCGCCGACTTCGCCCCCGCCGCACCCCGGCAGCGACTGCAGGGCGATATCGCCTGCTACGTGCGCGCAGTGCGCTCCGCGGAGTGGCCGGCCATGGCCGACGGGCACGGATCGCCCACCCCCGATGCCTGGAGCAGCGATTTCCACACCACGCTCCAAGGCATGGATGCAAAAAACGCCCCGTTCAGCCAGCTCATCTCCGCCGACGAGGACCGGGACCAGGCGCGCCAGACGCGGGTGGCGGAATCGACGCCCGCCATTCCCGGCCCGGTCTACTGGCTGCTCCTGGCCACCCTCGCCGTCCTCGTCGTCGTCCTGGGCCTGTGCCTGCCCGCCGCCAAGAGCCTCACGGTCACCGCCACCTTCGTCGTCCTGACGGCCCTCCTCACCTGCGTCCTGCTGGCCATCCGCGACGTCGAACGTCCTTTCAGCGGCGTCATCCAGATCAAACCCACAGCCTTGACCGCGCTGGAGGACAACATGAGCCGGGACTACACCGCCGACTACCACGCTCAGCCCCCCTGCACCGAAAGCGGCGCCCAGCGCACAGGCTGACCGCTGAGCACGGGCAACCGTTCGGATGGTTCTTCAAAGGCAGGGAAGAGAAGTGAGAAGCTACAGATCGGCCGGTGATCCGGGATGGACCACGGTCTCTCCTGCCGGTTCCCCTTCCGTGTGGTCTGAGGCCGGTCCCCCAGGGGGCCTGTGGCCCCGTGTCCGTCAAGCCATGGTGGCCGGCTGCTCCCATGGCGCGCCTCAGGCCGGTGGCGTTGGACGGGGGCGGGGGGAGCCGCACCGTGTCTCGGGGGCCGGTGGGTCCCGTGACCGCGGGCCACTCTGCCTGCCCCTGGAGGATTCCGGGGCGACCGGCACACGGCCCGGCTGCCTGGGGGCCGGGCGTGTGGCGGTTCGTCGGGCCGAGGAACCGGTGGTGTTCAGCCCGGCGGATAGCGGCCCGTGCCGTGCGGTGGTACCTGGCCGCGCTGATGGGCCGTCCGCCTGCCGTCCACACATTGCGCGTCCCTTCGCCCGACGGGCGTTACGGACCCGCCGTGGGGGAGGTGATGTCGTTGGTGCTGCGGGGCGACTCGCTGGCCGTCGGCGTGGGGTGCGCGGTCGGTGGGGGTGCGCCGGGGGCACAACTGGCACGGGGCATCGTCGATATGACGGGTCGAAGCGGTCGAGCTGCGGGTGCTGGGCCGGGCGGGGCCACGCCCGGGCAGTTGCGCCATCAGGTGCGCGCGTTGTCGGGCGTGCCCTCGGCGCCGCGGTGATCATCATGGGGCGCAACGACGTTCTGTCTGCCGGTCCGCCTCGGCCGGGCGGCGGCGTGTCTGGGCCGCGTTGCCGCCGGGTTAAGGGCGGCCGGCTGGCACGTCGCTGTGCTGCCGTGTGTGGACTGGTCGGCGGCACCGGGCCTGCGCCGGTGAATCCGTGCCGCGGCGATCACGGCACGGTCCACGCCCGCGCACCAGCCGCGCGGTGAGGCCAGCAGGACCCGTCGCCGGCCGGGGACCATGAGGTCCTCGCGGTGGCGGCGAGGGCGATGTCGTGCAGGGCGCGGAGGGCCGGGGAAGGACGCGGGGAGGTCATCGAGAGTTGTGAGGGCTTGTTTGCGGCGGCGCATGGGCGTTTCGATGGTGGCGCGGGCGCCGGTGGTGGTGAGCACATATCGGACTCGGGCGGCAGTTCACTCGCGCGCGGTGCGGCCGGTGGCCGGCGTGCGCGAGCGCGTGGATGACGATGCCCGGGGCAACGGTGCGCTGGATCCGCAGGGCACCTTCCGGCGCCGGCTCGACGCCAAGTGGACGCGAGTGCGTTCTGCCGCAGTAAAGGCTGAGTGATCTCATCGAATGTTGAGCGGGTAGGTCGGCATAGTCGTTGCACCGACGCTGCCACGTCAGGCAGCGCCGCGCGGACTGACGTGCTGAAACCGGTCAGATCGGGGCCGTCCGGACCTCGGAAAGGGGCTGGGGGTGACAGAAGACCCAGGCATGTTTGCCTTGGAGCGGCCCCAGGCAGTCAGCCGCGATCGCGCTGAGTTGGTGTGGCCCAGAATGACACCGGGCTTCAGACTCGTCATGGCACAGGCATGGCTGTCCCGGAATCCGGTGGCTCTTGACGATACGCAGGATTCTGGCCTCGACCGCGATTCGCTGGTTCGGGCGTTGGCGGCCGGCAGCCCGGAGCACGGGCACTTCCCGCATCTCGCCCGAGTGTCGCTGAGGGAGACCAGGAACAGCTACGGCAGCCTGGCCGTCGACCGGCTAGGGATCCCGACGCGCCCCGGACCCGTCGGCCCTGACCTGGAGCTGATGCGCCTCCTCTGCCTGCCCGGCCTCGACGTGGACAGCGGCGTCAACTACTCACTCGTACCAGGGGCTCTTGCCCGGGTGGTGAACGTCATCCTCCGGCGAGGTGGGCAAGCATGGCAGTCGCCGGAGTGGGCGACTGCTTTCTGCGCCCGGGCTGGGCACCAGTGCTTGAGCGGATCGTGCAGCCGCGGGACAGAACTCTTGTGCAGGAACTCGGCCGACTGAGAGCTGTCCGAGCGCCACGTCAGCGTCTACGAACGAGCTCGTAGCGCGGCCCAGCAGCACGGGGCGGCTGCTGGGTCCGGCACCTACCCGCCGTGCATGATCTGAATCAGGTTGCCGCAGGTGTCGTCCAGAACCGCAGTGGTGACCGAGTCCGCCTCCACCGGCTCCTGCGTGAAGTGCACCCCGAGCCCGCGCAACCGGTCGAACTCCGCTCGTACGTCGTCCACGGCGAAGGAGGCGGCCGGGATGCCGTCCTTGACCAGCGCCGTCTTGTACGGCTGCACCGCGGGGTGGCCGGAGGGTTCCAGCAGCAGTTCGGTCCCGTCGGGCTCCTCCGGCGAGACCACGGTCAGCCATCGGTCCGCGCCCGCGGGGATGTCGTGTTTCTTCACGAAGCCCAGCATGTCGGTGTAGAAGCGCAGAGCCTTCTCCTGGTCGTCGACGAAGACGCTGGTGAGGTGGATCTTCATGGGTGCTCTCCGGGAAGTCGTAGCGATCCCCGGTACCCACGTTAGGGCCCTGACGCCGCGTGATCGAAGAGACGCGCCCTATGCCCTCCCGCAGGTCCCTGGAACGGGACGAGGACACCATCGCGGTTGGCGGTGAAGGAGATGTGGCCGCTGGTGGAAGACGTCTTGTTGTGGGACATGAGCGCGGCCTGGCCGCTTTTTTCTTCCCGCTGGCCTGCCGCCCGCGGCCGCGGCCTTTGCTCGCGTGTGTGGGCCGGGTCTTCGCGGTGGTCTTCTTGCCCGCGGCCGGTTTGCCGGTGGCGGCCTTGCGCGTCGGTGCCCGCTTCCGCCCCCCGCGGCGCTGCCTCCCCGCTACCGCGGCCGAGGCGGCCGGTGTCCAGCACGCCGTCCTGCTGTCCATCGTCGGCGTGGACCGGGTGCCCGGCCTTGGCTACTACCGGGCCAAGGTCCTCCAGGAGGAGCTGTTCACGTCCGGAGGCATCCCCTGCTCCATCGTCCGCTCCGGCCAGTTCTTCGAGTACATCGACGAGATCATGTCCTGGACTGCCCAGGGCGACACCGTTCGGCTGCCCCCTACGCTGCTACAGCCCATAGCCGCCGCCGACGCCGCGCGCGCCGTCGTCGGCTTCGCCACCGACGCCCCCCCTCCATGGTGTTCGCGACGTCGCCGGTCCCGACGCGTTTCCCCTGGACGAACTCGCCAGGATCACCCTCGCAGCCCGTGGCGACGGCCGCACCATCGTCACCGACGCCGATGCCGGCCCTTTCGCCGCCGCGTCCGGCAAAGCCCTCCCTGCGGCAGACGGCGCGCACATCGCTCCCACGCACTACCGCGACTGGCTCGCCGCCCGACCGAGACCAACGGCGGCCAGGAACTGACATAGCCATTCGCCACAGAACGTCAACCCAGCGTCCCTGCCGGGCTCATCCCTCTCAATTTCGGCATCCGGCACTGCTCACCGCCGGGAGCGTACGCGGCCGCGACGCCTGGTGCGCCACGCTCGACGGGTCCCGTGAGGGCCTGCGCGAAGACGCGGGGATGCGCTCGCCGATGAGCTGGCGCACCGTCGCCCGGCTGACCCGCGCCGGCCGCCTGCCGGTCTTCTGACCGCCGACGGGTACCCCTGGGCCGGCCTCCGGCGCGGCCCGGCCCCTGACCGGTACGGTCGGGCGGTCGTAGACCGACCCCAGGGAGAACCGTCACGTGTCCCAGCCCAAGCGCCCCGCAGTCGTCTTCGCCGGACTGATCATCCAGAACGACGACGGCGCCGTGCTGTTCATGCGCCGCGAGAGCACCGGTTTCGCCGACGGCATGTGGTCGCTCCCCGGCGGACGCGTCGACCACGGCGAGCTGCTCGTCGAAGCGGCCGCCCGTGAAGCCGGAGAAGAACTCGGCCTCCACGTACGGGTCCAGGACCTGCGCACCGCGCACGTGCTGAACAAGATCAGCGATGACGGTACCCCCGTCGTCGGCTGGTACTTCCACACGAGAACCTGGACCGGCACCCCGGAGAACCGGGAACCTCACCTGTGCTCCGAGCTGGGCTGGATCCAGCCGCACGCGATGGACCCGCACACCGAATCGACGGACCACAACGCGGTGGAAGCATGGATGAGCGGGCACACAGCGGGATGGATCTGACCGGCAGCGTTACCGGTTGCGCCACGGCCCTCGGAGACGCCCAGCGGGCTGCCCGGGGCAGTCGACGCAGCGCAACCAGCGGCCAGCCGGTCTCCAGCGCGCACGTTGCCGCGACGTTGCCCGTGCCCTGGGCGCTCCTGGCGCCGTTGCCGACGGGGAACTGCAGGCCCAGGGGCGGGGCGAGTCGTGGGGGCATGGTTCCCGGGTTGCGCAGGCTCGTTCAGTGAGCCTTCGCCATCTTCGAACGCGCTGGTCGTGGACGGGAGTCCGCTGCCTTGACCGTCTGACGGGACCGGCAGAGGCAGCTCCTCCAGTTCCTCCGTGTTCAGCAGAGGGTACTCAGGTACCGGTAGAGCTCCTTGTGTCCTTCCGAGTTGGGGTGCAGGCCGTCGACCAGCAGGTGGGGTTGGTCACGAAGCGGCTCCCACATGTCGAGGTAGTCGATGTGGTTGTCCGCGCACCAGGTCTGCAGGGCCGCACGCAGTGCGAGTGCCCGCGCCGTGGTGAAGCGGAGGCCCTCGAAGTCACCGGTGCGTGTCTCATCGAGCCAGAGCGGTCCGAGGACGACCATGCGCGCGTTGTGTCGCCGGGCTGTCGCGGCCAGTGAGTCGAGGTGGCCCGCGGTGCGTGCCAGCCCGTCCTGGTGGGTGTCCGACGCGGCGAGCGGCACAGCGGAGTCGTTGATGCCGGCGGCCACGACGAGCGTGTCGGGGTGTCGGGGAGGCAGGAGCGCGGGGGTCTGCTCGCTGACATCCGCCAGGGTGCTGCCGGGGATGGCGAGGTTGAAGACGCGGTGCTCGGTCTCGTTCGCTCCGATGTGGGCTACCGCCAGCTGCGTGGCCCAACCACCCTGGGGGTCGCAACGCCCGTAGGCGATGCTGTCGCCGACGATCACGATGCGTGCCGCCGAGCGCAGCGGCCTCGCGTCCAGGTAGGCCCAGGCGGTCTCCCCCGAGGAGAGGAGCACTCGCCGCCGGGCGTAGTCGGCTACCTCGTACTCGTCGGCGGCGGCCAGTTCCTGGTCGCTCAGGCGCAGGATGGCACCCTCGACCGTGCCGCCGAGCTTGCGCTCCAGGGTCAGGTGCACGTCCCGGCCGCTGGTGGCGATCACGGACTCATCGGTGATGGTGAGGGGCCGAGTCGTGTAACCGGCCAGGGATGCCGCAGTGGTCGGTACGGTGCGCCCGAAGAGCGCATTCTGGACATGCTGGTCCAGTAGCGTGCCGAAGGAGAACAGGGTGTGGGGGTGGGACTCGGTCACCGTGAGCGCCATGGCCTTTCACTCGGAATGATCAACCCACTCTATCGGCCCTGCGGATCCCGCTATGATGCCTCTGAACTGGGGTTTTCGTCTTGGTCGCCCGTTATTGGCGGACTTCGAGGCTGGTCAGGACGAGTGGGGCGTGCAGGAGAGCGGTCGCGCGGGCGGGGTCGGTGCGGAGCTTGGTGAGGATCCGCCAGGCTTTCAGGTGGACGAAGCCGTGTTCGACGGGGCGTGTCCGCCAGCCGGCAAGTGTTGGCCTGCTTCTGGCCGGGGGTGAGTTTGCGGGCGCGGGTGGCCTTGTAGCCGGAGACGATGACCAGGTCGTCGGGGTCGTCGGGTTTGTCCACACCGATGAAGCCCAGGTCGGCGAGCGCGCCGAGGCCGGCTGCCTTCAGGTGTTCGACGATCTTGTCGATGCGGGCGGTGGTGGCGTCATGGGTGCGGCCCGGCCGGGCGGCCGAGACCCAGATCAGGTTGCCCTTCTCGCCGGCCAGGGCGAGGAGGTGCAGGCCGTGGCGGTGGTGCTTGCCGGAGTGGTTGGGCCGGTTCGGCTTCCCGGTGCGGCGCTGGACGGGGATCCGGGTGCCGTCGATCAGCACGACCTCCCCTCGCTCGCGGGCAACCTTGCAAAGCGCCCGGTTCAGGCACGGAGCTCTCGCGGCGAGCAGGTTGATCATCTCGTCCGCCAGTGCCGCAGGGTGGACTCGGGCACTCTGTTGCCGCCGGCCAAACGAGGAGACGCTGGTCGTGCCGCAGCATGGCCAGGACGAGTACCGCTGTCCGACCCGCGGGCAAGGACCGCCACGGAGAGCGGATCGCCTTCAGACGGGGACGCAGCAGGTCACGCCCTCGGCGGGCACGTTGGTTTTGGTCACACATCTCAACCACCGCCGGGGCTGTGGCTCTTACGCCGGCGGCCTGGTGCGTTCCAGGCCGCCTACGAGAAGGGAGGGCTTGGCGGGATTATCCCGGTGATGCCGATGATGGCCAGGAGGTCCAGTTGGTTGGGGTGGAGGAGTAGCCAGGCGCGCCGGTTGCTGCTGGAAGGCGATATCGAGGGTCGGTATGTGCCGCGGTCGGTGGGGGATGCGGGGTATGCGCTGACGATGGCGTTGGGGGTGGCGGCGTCGCAGCCGGGGCGGCCCTGGACGCCGGATCTGTTCCCGGGCCCGCTTCCGGATGCGGGGGCGGGCCCCCACTCCCACCCTGGAGGCATGGACGAACCACGTCCCGCGGAATCGGGCTCCCCGCTGGCCGGGGAGCTCCGCTTCGCGGTCGCGATGCGCGGCGGGGTGAGCCTCGCGGTCTGGATGGGCGGCGCCTGCCAGGAGATCGCCGAGCTACGGGCGTCGGCGGGCGCCCAGGGCACCCGGGCAGGCGCCCAGGCCACCCAGGAAGCCCGCAGTCCGTACGCCGAGCTCCTGGAGGTCGCCGGCTACGACAAGGTCACCGTCGACGTCCTCGCCGGGACCAGCGCCGGCGGGCTCAACGGCGTACTGCTCGCCTGCCACCTCGTCTACGGCATGAAGTTCGGCGACAACATCCGCAAACTGTGGCTGCAAGTGGGCGACCTCGAGTCCCTGACCCGCCATCCGCGCACGCGGGTGCCCGACTCGCTCCTGCGCGGCGACGAGGTCTTCTACGACCGGCTCGCCGGCAGCCTGCTGAGCGAGCTCAGCAAGCAACCCCGGCCCGAGCATCCCGGCGGACCCGTACGGCTCATCCTCCCGACCACTCGGATCACGCCTCGGCCGGACTGGGTGCGCCCCACGCTCGGCCCGCCGATGGAGGTCGGCCGCGCCCGCGCCTTCTTCCGCTTCCGCCACCGGCCCGGCACGGCCCTCACCGACTTCGGCATGCCGGGGGCGCGGTGGCCCCCCGAGGACGAGGTGCGCCGCCTCGCCTACGCGGCCCGGACGAGCTCGTCGTTCCCCGGGGCGTTCGAGCCGGCACAGCCCTTCGTCGGACCCGGCACGGCGACGCCGGGAATCGTCGACATGAGCGGCGTCAGCAGCGAGGTCGACTGCGGAGACGCCTCCGACGGGCGCCTCGAACTCATCGACGGCGGTCTGCTGGACAACATCCCCGTCGCCTGGGCCATCCGGGCCATCGCCGGAGCACCGGCGAGCGCGCCGGTGGACCGCTGGCTGCTCTACCTCCAGCCCGTACCGCCCGCGGCTCACGACACCGAGTCGCCCCCCTCCAGGCGCCGGATGACGCGTCTGCTCAAGGTCGCCCTGAAGACGTCGGCGATCAAGGCGGGGGCGGAATCCCTGTGGGACGACGCGGTCGAACTCCGCGTCAGTCAGACCGCCGCCGCACTGCGGCAGGCGCCGGCGGCCGCCCTCCCGGAGGGCGACTGGAGGCTGACGGCGGCGACGCCGGACCGCATCGCGCGCTACCGCGAGCTGGCCGGCACCGCCGAGGCCGACCGCTTCGCCCGGCTGCTCGAGGACCCCGCCGAGGTCACCGGCCCCGACCCGCTGCCCCTGCCGCCCGGCCCCTCGCCGCTGGGCGGCGACGGTTCCCCGGCCGTGCTCACCGCGCTCCGCGCCGGCTCGCACGAGCTCGCCCTCCCCGACGGCGTCATCTCGCTCACCGACCTGCGCATCAGGGGGCGTTCGCCGCTGCCGCTCGCCCGGGCCGTCCGGCTGCTCTTCGACTGGATCAGAGCGGCGGAGGACGCGGGCATGACCGTGAGCCCCGACGACCGCATGGCTCTGTACGACTGCAGGCTGGCGATCGCGGTACTCGTCGCGGCACGCGACCGGCTCGTGCTGCGGCGCTTCGCCGACACCGACGGCACCGGCGTGACGGCCCCCGTCGACCGGATCCGTGAGGCCACCGACCGGCTCCAACAGCTCATGACCGGGACACCCGCGCCCGAGCCCGGTGCCGGCGAGGCCTGGCGGACCTGGCCGGACGAACTGGTCGCCGCGATGTCCGCCACCTCCGACGCCGCGGCCGTCGGCACGGACTGGCCCAGTGACCCCTACCTACCGCTGTGGCGGCGCCTCGCCCACCTGGGCCGGCTCCTCGGAGTCGGCCTGACCGAACCGGTCCCGGGCTTCGAAACACTGCACGACGCCGCCCGCACCGGGCCCGACGCATTCGTGGAAACGCTCCTCGCCGCGGAGGTCCTCATCGGCCCGCTGCGCCCCGACCCCCTGGGCGAACCCACCCCCATCCGCTTCCACACGATCTCGGCAGCCAACTCCAGCTGGGCCTCGGACCTCGCCTTCCCGGACCCCGACCAGGGCCTGGTCGACGCGAAACTCGGCGGCAATCAACTGAGCAACTTCGCCTCCTTCCTCAGCTCCCGCTGGCGGCTGAACGACTGGACCTGGGGCCGCCTCGACACCGCCGTCTCCCTCGTGAACGTCGTGGCGACCGACGACCGTCTGAAGGCGCGGTACGGCACCCCCGACGCCGCCGCACTCGAGGAGACACTCGGCGAGTCGGCCGGCCCCTCCGGCACGGGGAACCCCTGGGACCCGGTGCGGGCCCTGCTCACCCGCAGGATCCAGCAGCACATCCTGGCCGAGGAACTGCCGTTGGTCGACGGCCTGCAACTCGCCGGACACGACGGACCCCCGTCCGACCAGCAGATCGACGAGTACGCCCAGCGGCCGCGTCCCGAGCCCGCGGCCATCGACGCGCGGGACCTCGGGCCGCTCAGGGACATCGGGGCCCAGCCGATCGCCGCCCTCCTGCCCCGGCCCGACCCCCGCCGCGCGGCACTGCGCCTCGGACTCGTCGCCTGGCAGGCGCTGCAACCCTCGGGCGACGGCGGCGGGGCCCGTACCGTGCGCGGCCTCATGAACTTCGCCCGGCCCCTGCTGTGGCTGCCGCTGCTCCTCGCGTTCCTGACCCCATGGGCGGCCCTCGCCGCGACCGCGCTCACGTGGGTGGCGGTCGCGGCGGGCTCTGGCGTGTGGTTCTCGTTCCCCGGTCACGTCCTCGTCGTGATCGGCGGCGCGTTGGCCGTCGCCGGGGGATACGTGCGCCTGGGCAGACGTCTGTGGGCGCTGGTGTGCGGTCTGATCCTCCTCGTCGGTGTTGTGGTGGCGGCTGCTGTCTGCCTGCGCGACCGCCACTTCACCCCGGGGGAGCCGGCCGCCGCCCTCCTCGTCGGCCTCTGCTACGCGGCTGCCGTGGGCGGCACCGCGGGATCCTTCCGCGGCATCGTCCGCCTCGCCGTGCCGACCGCACTCCTGGCCGGCGCCGGCGCCGGGCTCCTCCACTGGCTGGTAGGCTCCCTGCTCTTCGACATCCCCGGGACGGCCTCCGCCTGGTGGGCGACCCTGGTCCTCTACGCCGCCCTCGCCCTGGAAGCGGGCGTCCTCACCCGGTGGTTTCCCGAGCTCGCGGCGGCGGCGCGGCAGCGTGTCCGTACCGCGCCCTGAGCGACGCGAGATCCGGCTCGCCGAACCGGCCGCGCAGGGCGTGGAACGCGTCGACCCTCTCGTACCGAACCGGCCCACGTGCGTGGCGTAGGCGTCGGAGGAGAGGAAGGCCGGGGGAGTGGTCTTCGTGTGGAACTTGTCCGCGTACATCACGAGCTGTTCCTCGCCGGTCTGCGTCACCCAGGACTTGTCCGGGTGATCACGTGCGGAGCCGGATGGTGAGGGCGGCGATGGTGGCGGTGCCGAGGAAGACGTAGCCGCGTTTGTCGTAGCGAGTGGCGACGGCCCGGGCCTGTTTCGGGCGGTTGATCGCCCGCTCGACGGTGTTGCGCTCCTTGTAGCGGTCGCGTAACAACCCGGTTGGTGGACCATGGCGACCACTGCTACCTTTCCGGAGGCCGTGCAAGAGGAAGAGGAGGTGGTGCCCGTGAACGCAGTATCGACATGGGTGCTCCCCTCCGGGGTCACGGTCGGGCGATAGGTCGTCGTCCGGGAGCGCCATCTGTGAGCACTCCCGAAAGGCACGACCATGTACTTCACTTCTGAGCAGCGTTTCGACGACGACGTCGTCGAGCGCGAGTTCACTCTCGGTGAGATCCCCGGCATCCTGTGGACGCCCGCGTCCGCCTCCGCGTCCGCACCGGCGCCGCTGATCCTGATCTGCCCCCCGCCGCTCGGACTGAGCAAGATGTACCCCCGGCTGGCGGGGCGGGCCCGGTACTACGCGGCGGAGTACGGCTTCGCCTCGGCCACCATCGAGCTCCCCGGGAGCGGTGACCGTCCGCGTTGGGCCGCCGCCGAACAGGCCCGCGCCGACCTGCGCCGGGTGATGGAGGCCGGCGAGCCGGTCAGCGGCGAGATCATCGACGCCCTGATCCTCCCGCTGGTCGAGAAAGCCGTCCCGGAATGGCAGGCAGCACTCGACGACCTCCTTGCGCTGCCCGAGATCGGCGGCCCGGTCGGGTACGAGGGGGGAATCATCTCCATCGGCGTCCGGTTGGCGGTGGCCGAGCCGCGCATAGCGGCCGCCGGTCTCTTCGCCGGGAGTCTCGTGCCCGCCGCCATCTTCGAGGAGGCCCGGCAGGTCACCATCCCGCTGCACGTCCTGCTGCAGTGGGACGACGAGGGGAACCCCCGGCAGGCAGCCCTGGACCTCTTCGACGCCTTCGGGTCCAAGGAGAAGACCCTGCACGCCAACATGGGCGGGCACACCGGAGTCCCGCAGTACGAACTCGACGCCGGGGCCCGCTTCTTCGCCCGGCACCTGAAGTAGAGCCGGGCCGGCAGACCGGCACCAAACAGTAGGCAGTGCCGGCCAGGGCACCGCTCATCGAGGGCAGATCGCGGCTCTCCTCGGATCTCCACGGGCCCCTGCCAACTCGGCTGGGGCCCGCGCTGCCTGAAGCCATGAACCGTTATCGATTTCGGCAGAGCTTCGAGTGCTGCCCAAACTCGTGAACAGGTGCTGTCGGTTCTCGGTTCTGGCGCAGATCTTGGGGAGCGATCTCGGAGAGTCATCGTGGCGTTCGATGATGTGGGAGGTTGAGCCTTTCTGTCAGTGGCCTTTTTGATCTCCCCGTAGGCGGCCAGGAGTTCGCCCCGCTGGCGGCCGTGGAGCCTTCCCCGTTGGCGGCCAGATAGCTCCCCGCCCTGGGGTCGGTGGGGTCAGCTGAAGGGCTTCACCCCCTGGCCACTGGTGGCCTGGGTGAGCCGGTAGCTGTCACCCTGGGTGACGACGATGTGAGCGTGGTGCATGAGCCGGTCGACCGTGGCGGTGGCGAGGGTCTTGGGCATGATCTCGTCGAATCCGGAGGGGTGGAGGTTGCTGGAGACCGCGATCGAGCGGCGTTGGTCTGATGGGGGGCGGTGGCGAGGCGGCCGTACCCGATCAGGTTGTTGCTGTCGCGTTCGATGACGGCGAGTGCGTACTCGCTGCGGGGTGTGGCGGTGGCCGAGGTGACCGAGTGGAGGACGATGCGTTCGACGTCTGGGCGTGAGCGCGGTTCGAAGCTCAGGTGTTCGGTGGCCTCTGGACTGCCGTAGATCGCGAGGACGGCGTCGACGTCGTCGAGGGTGAGTTCGCGGAGCTCCAGGCGCTGGCTGCGGCGGCTGACCGGGTACATGCCAGGGGAGGCTAGGCGTCGTGGAGGTGGGCGAGCACCTCGTCCAGCGGAAGGTCGTATTGGTCCTTGTCGGCGTCCCACCGGCCCATGACCGTGGCTGTGGCGTTGGCGATGTCGGCCGGCAGGCCTGCCTGTTCCAGGGTCTCAGCGATATCACCCATCTCCTCACGCCAGCGTCATGCACGGGCGGCCACGCTGGGCAGGTATTCGCGGTCGGAGAGGATCGCCGAGGGCATCCTTGCGGCTTCCTCGGTGAGCAGGTCCGCGACGCCGTGGGTGTCGGCGAGGGCGTGTGCGACGGCGGCGAGGGTGCGGGCGGACTTCTGGAAGCTGGCGAAGGCCATCTTCAGCGCCGAGGCCGCACCCAGGGTCTCGCCGGCACGGCGGACGTCGACGGCGGTGCCCTTGAAGACGGCCTCGATCACCTCGCAGCCGTGCGGGTCGCCGGCCAGGTACAGGCGGGCGGTCTTCTGGCCGCCGGGTGGCGGGCCGATGATCGCGCCGTCCAGCACACGGCTGTGCAGCATCTTCGCGATGTCGTCGATGCGCCGCGGGGTGATGGCGTTGGCGTCGACGTACAGGCCGGGAAAGCCAAGGGCCCCCACTTGGGCGGCGACCTCGTCGGCGGCCTGCGGCGGGCAGACGGAGATGACCGCTTCGCTCTGCTCCAGGGCCGCAGCCAGCGAGGGCGCAGCCGTGAGCCCCGCCTTGTCCGCTCGCTGATGCGTGGCCGCGCTGCGGCCGGCGGGGACCCACAGGACGTGGTGTCCGGCGAGGACGGCCTGCTGGCCGACGGCAGCCCCCATGGAGCCGGGGTAGAGCAGGGTGATGGTGGTCATGAAGCGTCTCCGATGCGAGCGCGGCAGATGGTCACGTGTTAGTGCAGTTCCGTCCACCGCCACGGACGGGGGCCTTGCCGACCGCGGATGCAGTTGATGCGGTACTGGGCTTCGGTGCGCGCGTCGGGGTCATCGCCGGCGGCCTGGAGGGCGAAGGTGGCCAGGCGGAGCTCGCGGATGTCGCGCATGGGCGAGTAGCCGCTCCACACGGTCACGTCCTGCCCATACGCCTCGCAGAACGCCTCGTACTCGCGTGCGGGGAGGATGCTGAAGGTGTCGGTGAGGACGGCGGTGGAGGTCAGGTCCCATTCGGGCGGGCCGAGCGCGGTGCGCTCGAAGTCCAGGAGGTAGGGGCCGGTCGCGGTGGCGGCGACGTTGCCGGTCCACGCGTCGGCGTGGATCACGCAGTGGGGCAGCCCGGCCGGCAGCTGGGCCCAGGCGGCCTCCAGCTCGGCGAGGCGGTTGAGCAGCCACGCGCGGTCGTCGTCCGCGCACCACGTGGCGGCGGTCAGGCGTTCGTTGATCCTGACGAACGGGTCGAGCGGGGCGAGCGGCAGCGCCGCATAGGGCAGCCGGTGAAGCTGGCGGAGAAGGTGGGCGACTTGCGGGATCGTGCCGTGGCGGTGCTCGGGAAGTTCTTCCCAGAAGGTCACGGCCCGGCCGCCGGCCTGGAGGGGCTGGGGTATCGGCAGGGGTCGGACGGCAGGGAACCGGTGGGTGGCGAGCCAGCGGGTGACCGCGATCTCTTTCGCGGCGGCCTGGTGCTGGCCGGGCCGTGCGATGCGGGCGACCACCCGGTTCGGCAGGCGCCACAGGTCGTTCTCGGCGAGCCGGATGACGGTGGTGCCGGTGCTGTCGAGTCCCGCTTGGGCCGCGGCGGCGTGGAGGATCTGGCGGGATGCCGCTTCGCGGGGGCTGGTCACGGCGCCGGCACGGTTGTCCGTGCGCGCCATTCGCGGTCCAGGATGGCGTGGACGATCGAGTCGCGCCACTGTCCGTTCTTTTTGATGTGTTCGCGGATGCGACCTTCTTCGGTCATGCCGGCTTTCAGCATGGTCTTGGCCGATGCGGTGTTGTGTGGGGAGCGGGCGCCCCAGATGCGGTGCAGGCCCAGGTCTTCGAAGCCGAGGCTGAGGAGCAGGTGGACGGTTTCGGTGCCGTGGCCGACGCCCCAGGTGTCGGGGCGCAGGGCGAAGCCGAAGGTGGCGGCGTTGGTCTGGTGAGGGTCGGTGGCGAGGCGGCCGTACCCGATCAGGTTGTTGCTGTCGCGTTCGATGACGGCGAGTGCGTACTCGCTGCGGGGTGTGGCGGTGGCCGAGGTGACCGAGTGGAGGACGATGCGTTCGACGTCTGGGCGTGAGCGCGGTTCGAAGCTCAGGTGTTCGGTGGCCTCTGGACTGCCGTAGATCGCGAGGACGGCGTCGACGTCGTCGAGGGTGAGTTCGCGGAGCTCCAGGCGCTGGCTGCGGCGGCTGACCGGGTACATGCCAGGGGACTTTACCGGGGCGTCATCGTTGAAGGGCCGGCCTGCTGGAACCGTACGCCTCGATTTCCGCACGCAAGTCTCGCGCAGCCGAGGCACCGCTTGCGGGGCCTTGCAGGAGAGCGGCGCCTACCCGGTCCGCCGAGACGACGATGCCGCGGTTGCGGTGGGCAGGTGCGAGGTCGAGTACCGGGCGGATGGCTTCAGCCGCTCCATCGACTTCGCCGCTGTACAGGCGTGCGAGGGCGAGGTTGCACTGAGCGCCGGCCAGGTCCCCGAAGGCCCAGTCCGGGGCTTCCTTGTCGCTGAACCCGCGGACGGCCTTGTCTGCCAGGGCCGCTATCTGGGCGTCACCGTTGCCGAGCAGCACTTCGGACTCGACGACGTAGTACAGGTGCTTCTTCTCGGGGAAGGTGAGGAGCCCACCGATGCGGTCGAGGTCGTCGAACTCCACCTGCTCCCTCAGCTCGTGCGCGCGTCGCAGGGCCGCGCGGGTGGCCTCCTCGTCGCCCATGAGGGCGGCCGCGCGGGCTTCGAGGCCGGCCAGCCACACGGCCACCGTGCCGCGCAGGTTCGGGCACTCGGCTGCTCCCTGACGGGCGTAGTGGAGGGCTTCACCGCTCCGGTTGGACCAGTAGGTGATCAGCGACTTGAGGCCGAACGTCAGGGCGACCAGCCCGGGGTGTTCCGCCTGCTGGGCACAGACGCCGGCGGCGCGCGCCTGGATCATTGCGTTCTTCACGTCACCCATGTCGTGGCAACCCTTGG
>NZ_JBFAPH010000137.1:0-16426 GCF_040675635.1 Streptomyces sp. NPDC049577 | reverse complement strand
TCGTCGGCGAAGCGCGGCGCGGGCCCGGCGGTGTGCCACTGGGGGACGTCGTCGTCGTCGAGGACCCAGCCCTCGGTGTAGGGGATGAAGCGGAGAAGAGCCACCACTGGATCGCGTAGGCCAGGTGCGGGCCGATGCTGCTGTGGTCCGGTTCCGGTACGACCTGCGGCTGGCCCGCGACCTGCCGGGTGAGCTCGATGTGCCCGCCGAGCACGGGCCGGCCGAGATCCTTCGCCCGCTGCTCGCTGTTGATCAGCTGCACCTGGCGGGGCGGCAGGCCCTTCTTGTCCTTGATGCCGCTGTTGCCGGTCGTCTCGTCGCCGCGGAGCCGGCCGGTGACGGTGACCGTGCCGGACGGCGGGGCGGGGACCTTCGGGTAGCGGGTGAGGTCGTCGCCGTCGGCCGCCACCCAGCCCCGGTTGACCAGGACGGCCTTGCCGTCGGGCAGCACCAGCGGGGTGACGACGTAGTAGCCGTAGTGCTGGTCGTCGGCGTCCTTGCGCTGCCGGACCACGACCTCGCCGGCGGGGTCGTAGGTGCCCGTCGCGCTGACCGCCCGCCAGGCGTCCGCGCCCGGGATGTCCCGGCCGGCGGCGCTCAGCTTCTCGACCGGCACGGGGGTGCCGTCCAGGGCCCGCTCGATCTGCTGGTTCCGCGCGACCCGGTGCTCGTGGCGGTGCAGCTGCCAGAAGCCCAGCCTGATCATGACGGGGATCAGGGCGATACCCACGAGCGTGAGGATCACCCATTGCCGGGTCAACAGGAAGCGGTACACGCATTTGACGGTACCTGGTGGGCTTCGCCCCTCTCGCACCGGCCACCCCCGCGCCTTGCAGGCGCGTCCCCCGGGCCCCGCCGGAGGCCTTACGCGGGCGTGACGTGGGAGAGGAGCTGGACGAAGGCCGCCTCGTCGATGACCGGGGTGCTGTAGGAGCGGGCCTTGACCGTCTTGGACGTGGGGGAGTCCGGATCGTTCGTGACGAGCAGGCTCGTCAGCCGGGAAACGCTCGTGGCCACGTGCAGCCCGGCGTCGGTCGCCCGGTCCTCCAGCAGCTCGCGGTCGATGGAGGTGTCGCCCGAGAACGCCACCCGCATGCCCTGAATGAGCTGTTCACCCGGTTTGTAACGGCCGGGGTTGGGATACGGGCACGCCGGCCGCTTCCGGCTCGCCCGCCAGGTCGCCGGCCGGTACGACCGCTGGTGGCCGATCCCCCCGGAGTACCCGACGGAGGCCGAGCGCGCCGGCGACGGGCCGTCCGACCACTCCGTCAGCGGCTGGCAGGCCAGCAGCGGCAGCCGCAGTCCCTCCCGCGCCGCCCGGTGCAGGCTCGGCCGGAACGCCTCCGCCAGCACCCGCGCGTCGTCCAGCGCGTGGTGCGCGCGCTGCTGCACCACGCCGTAGTGCGCGGCGAGCGACTCCAGCTTGTGGTTCGGCAGCGGCAGCCGCAGCTCCTTGGACAGCGCGATGGTGCACAGCCGTTGCCGCACGGGAACGTCCGCCCGCGCCCGCGCGTACTCCCGGGCGATCATCGCCCAGTCGAACGCGGCGTTGTGCGCCACCAGCACCCGGCCGTCCAGCCGCTTCGCGAACTCCCCGGCGATCTCACCGAACAGCGGCGCGCCCTCCAGCACTTCGGACGTCAGCCCGTGGATCCACACCGGCCCCGGATCCCGCTCCGGGTTGACCAGCGTGTACCACCGGTCCTCCACCCGCCCCCGGGCGTCCAGCTGGTACACCGCGGCCGACACTATGCGGTCGTCCCGGGCGAGCCCGGTCGTCTCCACGTCGACGACCGCGTATCCCTCGGGATACGCGGCCGGCCACGGGCTGGGCGATGCGGCTGCGGAGCTGTCGTCGAGCATGGTCACAGAGAATACGGGCCCCCACTGACAACGCCCGCCCGGCCCGCACCGCCGGCCCCCGGGCGAACCCGAGGTAACACAGTTCGGTACCCATCGGTAACAACCTCTAGCGGCGCCCGCTCCGGCGCCCTTATGGTGCCGCCATGCCGCACCTTCCCGATGTCGTGTTGTGGTCCATACCCGCCTTCGTCCTGCTCACCGCACTGGAGTTGGTGAGCTACCGGCTGCACCCCGACGAGGACGCCGCGGGGTACGAGGCCAAGGACGCGGCGACGAGCATCGGCATGGGGCTGGGCAGCCTGGTCTTCGACGCGCTGTGGAAGATACCGATCCTCGCCGTCTACACCGCGCTCTACGAGCTCACCCCGCTGCGGGTGCCCGTGCTGTGGTGGACGCTGCCGCTGATGCTGCTCGCGCAGGACTTCTTCTACTACTGGTCGCACCGCTCGCACCACGTCATCAGGGTCCTGTGGGCCTGCCACGTGGTGCACCACTCCAGCCGCAGGTTCAACCTCACCACCGCGCTGCGGCAGCCGTGGACCACCTGGACCGTATGGCCCTTCTACCTGCCGATGATCGCCGCCGGCGTGCACCCGGCGGCGGTCGGCTTCTGCTCGTCCGTCAACCTCGTCTACCAGTTCTGGGTGCACACCGAGCGGGTCGGCAAGCTGCCCCGGCCCTTCGAGTACGTCCTCAACACTGCCTCCCACCACCGGGTGCACCACGCCTCGCAGGGCGGTTACCTCGACCGCAACTACGGCGGCATCCTCATCGTCTGGGACCGGCTGTTCGGCTCCTTCGTCGCCGAGGGCGAACGCCCGGTCTACGGCCTCACCAAGAACATCGACACCTACAACCCCCTGCGCGTCGCCACTCACGAGTACGCGGCCATCGCCCGCGACCTGCGGGCGGCGCACGACTGGCGCGAGCGGGCCGGGCGCGTGTTCGCAGGGCCCGGATGGAAGCCGGAGCGGCTCCGGGAGCAGCGGCCGGACGCCCCGGCGGCCGTGCCCGAGCGGGTCGCGTGAGACGCGGAACGGCGCTGCCGGCCGTCTTCGGCGCGGTGGCCGCGGCGCACCTCGCGGGGCTGCTCGCCGGCGCGCCGGCCGTCGTCCACGCCACGAAGCCGGCGCTGATGCCGCTGCTCGCGGCCTGCGTCCTCGCCCGGCGCGGCCCGCGGCTGCTCGCCCTGGCCCTGCTGTTCGGCTGCGGGGGCGACACGCTGCTGCAGATCGGCGGGGACACCGTCTTCCTGCTCGGCATGGGCTCGTTCGCGGCCGGGCACGTCTGCTACCTCGTGCTGTTCGCCCGGCACGGCGCGGCGTCCGGTCGCGGGCGGACGTACGGGCTCGCCGCCGGGTACGCGGTGGTCTGGGCCGGCGTGGTGGCGCTGCTGTGGCCGGGGCTGGAGGCGGGGCTGCGGGTGCCGGTCGCGGTCTACAGCCTGCTGCTGACCGCGATGGCCTACGGCGCGACGCGCACCCGGGTGCCGGTCGCGGCGGGCGCCGCGCTGTTCCTGCTGTCGGACACGCTCATCGCGAGCGGCCTGGCCGACGGCTGGCCGCGGCCGCCGCTGCCCCAGTTCTGGATCATGCTCACCTATGCCGGCGGGCAGGCCCTGCTGGCCGCCGGGCTGCTGCGGCACATCGCGGACGCCGGAGGGGCCGGACCGCGGCGGCCCGGCCCCTCGGCGTCAGGGGAGGATGCGAACGGGCGTCAGTCGCGGACCGCCGCCAGGGCGTCGACGATGCCGTAGCCGTAGAAGCCGTTGACGTGCTGGGTGCCGGCGCAGGCGGCCTTCCAGGTGCCCTTGCCGTCCGGGTCGTAGGCCGTGGTGGGGCAGCCCGGGTTCTTGGCCTGGGCCTTCAGGAGCCACTGGATCTCCTGGGGCGAGGACTTCGGGTGCGTGCTCTTCAGCAGCGCCGCCACGCCCGCGACGTGCGGGCCGGCCATCGAGGTGCCCTGGAGGTAGGCGTAGTCGCCGCCCGGCATCGTGGAGAGGATGCGGCCGTCCTTGGCCGGCAGGTCGGGGACCTGCATGCTGTCGCCGCCGGGGGCCGCGACGTCGATCTGGCCGAGGCCGTAGTTGGAGTAGAAGGACTTCTGCGACTTCACGCCGGTCGCGGCGACGGTGACGACGCCGGGCAGCTGGGCCGGGACGTCGAGGCAGGTCTTCGGGTCGACCTTGCGCGGGCCCGGCGTGGTGTCGTTCGGGCTGGAGCCGTCGGATATCTCCTTGGCCGCCAGGTCGAAGTTGGAGTTGCCGGCGGAGGCGACGTTGACGACGCCCTTGCCCTGCGCGTACTTCGAGGCCCGGCCGACCGCGTCGGCTATCGCCTTCTGGTCGGGGTCGGCGGCGCAGTTGAACATCCACGGGTCGACGTAGTAGCTGTTGTTCGTCACCGCTATGCCGTGGTCGGCGGCGAAGACGAACGCGCAGACGACGCTCTCCGCGTAGAAGAAGCTGCCCTTGGCCGTGCTGACCTTGATGGCGGAGACCTTCACACCGGGGGCCACGCCGGCCACGCCGATGCCGTTGCGGGCCGCGGCTATCTCACCGGCGACGTGCGTGCCGTGGTAGTCCTCGTCCGGGTTGAACGGGCGCCAGGCGCCGGCGGTGGTGTCGGCCTTGCCGGTGACACAGCTCGCGGACTGGGCCTTGGAGAAGTTCGGGGCGAGGTCGGGATGGGTGTCGTCCACGCCCGTGTCGATGACGCCGACGGTGACCTTCCGGCTGCCCGGGTTGACCTTGGCGGCCTGGTCGGCGCCGATGGCGCCGAGGTCCCACTGCAGGCCCTCCAGCGGCTCCTGGCCCGGCTTGGCCGTACGGGCGGCCGCGAGGGCGTTCGCCTGCGAGGCCTTGAGCCGCTCCGGCTTGCCGTAATCGGTGGTGGCGGCCGGGGTGATCGGGGCGGTACGGGTGGCGCCCGCCGACTGCACGCCGGGGACCGCGCGCAGGGTCTTGGCGAAGTCGGGGTTCTTCGAGTGGGCGACGACGACGCCTATCTGCGGGTAGGCGACGACCACGGTGCCGCCGGCGTCGGCGACGGCCTTCTTCACCCGTGCGAGGGTGCCCTTGGCGCTGTCGGCGTTCACCACGTAGGACAGCAGCGGGCCGTCGGTCCTCACCGGCGCCTTCGCCGTGTGGGCGCCCTGCGGGGCCGCCGAGGCGACGCCCGGCAGGAAGCCGAGGGAGGCGGTGAGGGCCAGTCCGACGGGGGCCGCCAGCAGGGCGTGCCGCCGTCTGGAACGCAGAAGAGCCATGGGTTCTCCACATCATCCGGAAACCACCCGGGCGCAGGGTACGCGCGGGCGGGTACATGACGAGTGAAGCTAGCGGGCGATCATGCCGCCGGGCAATGAATCCGTGCGGAAAAACCCATGGAAGCGCCGCTTCCGCCCCGCATTGACGGTATGTCAGTTATCGGCGGCCGGGCCGACGGCGGTGTGCCGGTCGCGCAGCGCGTCGATGCTCAGCGGCGGCAGCGGCACCCGCGGGCCGTACCAGCGCCCCCGCGCGGAGGCCGCGGCCGGCCGGCCGGCGGGCGCGGCGGCTATGGGCTCCGTCAACGTGACGACCCCGAACGGCCGTCGGTGGGGGGACGGCGTCGCAGGACGCGGATCCATGCTCATACCAGGCCCAACGAGGCCGTGGACGCACGGTTTTGCGGGTCGTGGCCCGGGCTGCGGCATTCGGCGGCCGCCCCCTGTCGCATACTGCGGTGTCCCTCTACGATGCGTGATCCGGATCACAGGAATCGGCTCGCGCCCCGCACTCACCTGTCTGGAGAGGCCCGTGGACACCGCACCAACCCTTCCCGAGGGGCCGGACGAGCCCGAGAGCTCCACCGGCCCGGCCGGTCCCGCCACCGCCGCCGCCCCGGCGGTGGACCGTTTCACCGCCGTGCAGCGCAGCGCGGAGTTCGGCGAACTGCGCCGGGCCCACCGCTCCTTCGCCTTCCCGCTCACCCTCGCCTTCATCGCCTGGTACCTGCTCTACGTCCTGCTCTCCAACTACGCCGGAGAGTTCATGGACACCACCGTGGTCGGCAACATCAACGTGGCCTTCGTCCTGGGGCTCGCACAGTTCCTGACCACCTTCCTCATCGCCTGGTGGTACTCCCGGCACGCCGCCGCGAAGCTCGACATGCGCGCCGACGACCTCAAGGCCCGGATGGAGGCCGGAGAATGAGCCACACCCTGGCCGCCGGTGCCGCGAGCGAGCACCGCACGCTGATCATCTCGCTGTTCTCGGTCTTCGTCGCCATCACCCTCGGCATCACCGTCTGGGCCGGCCGCCAGACCAAGGACGCCACCGACTTCTACGCCGGCGGCCGCTCCTTCTCCGGCTTCCAGAACGGCCTGGCCGTCTCCGGCGACTACATGTCCGCGGCCTCCTTCCTCGGCATCGCCGGCGCCATCTCCCTCTTCGGCTACGACGGCTTCCTCTACTCCATCGGCTTCCTCGTCGCCTGGCTGGTCGCCCTGCTGCTGGTCGCCGAACCGCTGCGCAACTCCGGCCGCTTCACCATGGCCGACGTACTCGCCCACCGGCTCAGGCAGCGGCCCGTGCGCACCGCCGCCGGCACCTCCACCATCGTCGTCTCGATCTTCTACCTGCTCGCCCAGATGGTCGGCGCGGGCGCCCTCGTGGCCCTGCTGCTGGGCGCCTCCGGCGAGGGGTCGCGGCGCTGGATCATCGTCCTGGTCGGCCTGGTCATGGTGCTGTACGTGACGATCGGCGGCATGAAGGGCACCACCTGGGTGCAGATCGTCAAGGCGGTCCTGCTCATCGCGGGCACCCTGCTGATCACCGTCCTGGTGCTCAGCAAGTTCCACTGGAACCTCTCCACCCTCCTCGGCCGCGCCGCCGAACAGAGCGGCAAGGGCAAGGCGTTCCTGGAGCCCGGACTCCAGTACGGCAAGGACGGTACCTCCAAGCTCAACTTCATCTCGCTCGGCCTGGCGCTCGTCCTCGGCACGGCCGGTCTGCCGCACATCCTGATCCGCTTCTACACCGTGCCCACCGCCCGGGCCGCGCGGACGTCCGTGAACTGGGCGATCGGCATCATCGGCGCCTTCTACCTGATGACCATCGCGCTCGGCTTCGGTGCCGCCGCCCTGGTCGGACCCAAGGCGATCATCGCGTCGAACGAGTCCGGCAACACGGCGGCGCCCCTGCTCGCGCAGGAGGTCGGCGGCGGCGCCGGCTCCACCGGCGGGGCCGTGCTGCTGGCCGTCATCTCGGCCGTCGCCTTCGCGACGATCCTGGCCGTGGTGGCCGGTCTGACCCTCGCCTCCTCGGCGTCGTTCGCCCACGACCTGTGGGCCAACGTCATCCGCAAGGGCCGGACCAGCGAGAAGGAGGAGGTGCTCACCGCCAAGCTCGCCGCGGTCGTGATCGGCGCGATCTCCATCGTGCTGGGCATCTTCGCGCACCGGCTCAACGCCGCGGCCCTGGTCGCGCTCGCCTTCGCGGTCGCGGCCTCCGCGAACCTGCCCACGATCCTCTACAGCCTCTTCTGGAAGCGCTTCACCACCCGCGGCGCGCTGTGGTCCATCTACGGCGGGCTCGTCTCCTCCGTCACCCTGGTGATCCTCTCCCCGGTGGTCTCCGGCAACCCGAAGGCCCTCTTCCCCGGCATGAGCTTCGACTACTTCCCGCTCGGCAACCCCGGCCTGGTCTCCATCCCGCTGGGCTTCCTGCTCGGCTGGCTGGGCTCCCTGCTCTCCGCGCCGGAGCCGGACCAGGAGCAGAAGTACGCCGAACTCGAGGTGCGCTCCCTCACGGGATACGGGGCGCACTGAACCGTCGTCCGCACATCGCCCGGGGCCTCAACAAGCTGTTGAAGCCCCGGGCGATCGCGTACGCTGCGGAACTGTTGAACCACAGTTCCAGCCCGCGGGAGGGGCCGCACGTGCTCATCGACACCTACGGCCGCACCGCCACGGACCTGCGGGTCTCGCTCACCGACCGGTGCAACCTCCGCTGCACGTACTGCATGCCGGAAGAGGGCCTCGCCTGGCTGGCCAAGCCGGACCTGCTGACCGACGACGAGATCGTCCGCCTGGTACGGATAGCCGTCACGGACCTCGGCGTCACCGAGGTCCGTTTCACCGGCGGTGAGCCCCTGCTGCGGCCCGGCCTCGTCTCCATCGTCGAGCGCTGCGCCGCCCTCACGCCCCGCCCCCGGCTGTCCCTGACCACCAACGGCATCGGCCTCGCCCGCACCGCGCGGGCCCTGCGGGACGCCGGGCTGGACCGCGTCAACGTCTCGCTCGACACCCTGCGCCCCGACGTCTTCGCGAACCTGACCCGGCGCCGCCGCCACCAGGACGTCCTCGACGGCCTGGCCGCCGCCCGCGCGGCCGGCCTCACGCCCGTCAAGGTCAACGCCGTCCTGATGCGCGGGCTCAACGACGACGAGGCCCCGGACCTGCTCGCCTGGGCCGTTGAGAACGGCTACGAGCTGCGCTTCATCGAGCAGATGCCGCTCGACGCGCAGCACGGCTGGAAGCGCGACGGGATGATCACCGCCGCCGAGATCCTGGACAGCCTGCGCACCCGTTTCACGCTCGTTCCCGAGGACGACGGGACCCGCGGCTCCGCCCCGGCCGAGCGCTGGCTCGTCGACGGCGGCCCGGCGCGGGTGGGCGTCATCGCCTCCGTCACCCGCCCGTTCTGCTCGGCCTGCGACCGCACCCGGCTGACGGCGGACGGCCAGGTGCGCACCTGCCTCTTCGCCCGCGAGGAGTCCGACCTCCGGAGCGCGCTCCGCGCGGGGGCACCGGACGAGGAGATCGCGCACGCCTGGCGTGCCGCGATGTGGGGCAAGAAGGCGGGCTCGGGCCTCGACGACCCGGCGTTCCTCCAGCCGAACCGCCCCATGTCGGCGATCGGGGGCTAGTCCTCCCACTCGTCGAGCGCCACGACGTCCTTGAGGAAGCCCCGGATCCCGAGGAACTGCGACAGGTGTTCCCGGTGCTCCTCGCACGCCAGCCACGTCTTGCGCCGCTCCGGCGCATGCAGCTTCGGGTTGTTCCAGGCGAGCACCCACACCGCGGCGGCACGGCAGCCCTTGGCGGAGCAGGTCACGGGATTCTCGGGGGAATTCACACCCCAGACTTTACGTGGGCACGGCGACGCCGGGCAGCCACGGGGGGAGCCGCCCGGCGTCGGTCTGTCGCTCCGACGGGGGATGCGGAGCGCCTACGAAGTATGTCACGCGGGGCCCGGCGCGCGGCACCGAACCACATGATTGATCTGAGGTTTTCTTGAGCTTGTCGGATCGCCCACCGGCGAGCGGACCCGGCCGTGCCGGGACGCGGCGAATCAGCCGTGGTCACCGCGTTGATCGCCTGCGGAGGCGGCGTCCGGCTCCGGGACGGATTCCGCCGCGGGTCCGCCGGGACCCGGCATCAGCACCGGGCGTGTCGGCGCCGGGACGAACGTACCCGGCAACGAAGGGGCGTTCTCCCGGCCCGCGTTGGCTATCACGACCGCCACGTACGGCAACACCGCTCCCAGGACGAGCGTGCCGATCGCCACGAAACGCTCGACGTTCCACAGCACCACGGTCAGCACCACCGACAGCGTGCGGATGCTCATGGAGATGACGTAGCGCCGCTGCCGGCCGCGGACGTCCTCGGCCAGCCCCTGACGGGCCCCGGTGATCCGGAAGACCTCCGTGCCGCCCAGCTTCCGCATCACGTTCCACCACCCGACCGCTTCGCCGACGTCCCTGGTCCGGGACGTATTCCACGTTACGCCGCGCCCCCGCGGGAGACGAGACCGGGGCATCCTCCCCGGGTGGCCCCACCGGGCGCGTGACGTGCGCGAACGGCGTACGGCCGGTCCGACGTGCGCCGTACGGGCGACGGCCCGAGAATGGCTGGGCACGCCACATCGCTCCGCACGAGGAGGCGACATGCACTGGCTGTGGGCAATCATCGTGGGACTCGTGCTCGGCCTGATCGCCAAGGTGATCATCCCCGGCAAGCAGCCGATCCCGCTCTGGCTGACGATCATCCTCGGCATGATCGGCAGCGTGCTCGGCAACTGGGCCGCCTCCGCGATGGGCGTCGCCGAGACCAAGGGCGTCGACTGGATCCGCCATGCGCTCCAGGTGATCGGCGCCGTGATCGTGGTCGCCATCGGCGACCGGCTCTGGCTCGCCGTGCGCGGCGACCGGAGACACGGCAGGCACGTGGCCTGAAGGCCACGTGCCCGCTCGACGCCCGCGTACCGGAAGGACGGGAAGGACTACCGCAGCTCGGCGAGCTTCCGCCCGGCCTTGAGGTAGACGCGCGCCGCGCCGTCCACCTTCGCCAGCACCTCGCTCACCACCTCGCCCAGCGGGCGGATCGCGTCCGCCTCGGCCAGCACCACGGCCTTCTGGCCGCCGTCGGCCTCGACGACCAGCCGCAGGCCGTTCTGCTTGGCGACCCGGCGGGCGGCCGAGGCGCTCGGCTGGAAGCCGAGGACCTTGCTGAGCACCGCCGTCGCCGGCTCGGCGCCGTGCTCGGCCAGGTCGACGACCGGCGTCTCGACGTCCGTGAAGCTCTTCTTCGAGAACTGCGCCACGAACCCGGCGCGCGCCGCCATCGCCGCCTCCACGCCGTACAGCGCGGCCACGACCTCACCCGCGAGGACCTTCTTCAGGTCCATCGGGTGCAGCGACCTGTCCTCGACGCGGGCCAGCACCAGGGCGATCTCCCGGTCCGTCCACTCGGTCCACGCCTTGAGGTAGGGCTCCATCAGCCGGTCCGGCACCGACATGATCTTGCCGAAGACATCGTCGGCCGGCGCGGACAGCCCGACGTAGTTGCCCTTGGACTTCGACATCTTCGCGCCCGTGCCGTCGGTGCCCTCGATCAGCGGCATCGTGACCACGAGCTGCGGCTTCTGCCCGCGCAGCTCCATCAGCTTGCGGCCCATCTGGAGGTTGAGCAGCTGGTCCGCGCCGCCCAGCTCCACGTCGCACTCCAGCGCGACCGAGTCCAGGCCCTGCGCGATCGGGTACAGCAGCTCCGACATCGTCAGACCCGCACCCGAGGCCAGCCGGGTGCGGAAGTCCTCGCGCTGCAGCAGCTGCGAGACCGGCACCTGGGTGAGCAGACCCAGCAGCTCCGGGAAGGTGTACGGCGCGAGCCACTCGCTGTTCTGCCGGAAGCTCACCTTCTCGAAGTCGAAGAACGGCCGCACCTGCTCGCGGTAGCCCGCGAGGTTGCGCGCGATGTCCTCGTCGGTCAGCGGCGGCCGCTCCGACGTGCGGCCCGTCGGGTCGCCGATCTTGGCGGTGAAGTCACCGATGATCAGCGTGACGTCGTGGCCCATCCGCTGGAACCGGCTCAGGATGATCATCGGCACCACGTGCCCGAGGTGCACATCCGCCGCCGTCGGGTCGATGCCCAGCTTGACGTGCAGGCCCTTGCCCTCGGCACGGCGCTGCTCGATCCGCTCGGCCAGCTTGGCCACGGCCGGCAGCACCTCGACCGTGCGGGAGGCGATCAGCTCGGCCTGCTCCTCCGCCGCGAGGTCCGACAGGTCCAGATAGCGCCTGGCCTTCGTCTCCGTGAGCAGCTGCTCCACGTTCGATTCGGTGGAGAGATCCTGCGCCAGCAGGGCGCTGGCGCGCGCGACGGAGTCGCCGAGGCGTGTCATCGTGGCGTTCCTGTAGAGGTCGTGACGGACGAAGGACAGGGCCGAGTCTATCCAGGCGGGCGGTCCGGGCCCCGGCGCGGAGCCCGGACCGCCCCGCGGCGGCCCTCAGACGCCCGGGCTGACCGAGCTCATGTTGAAGTCGGGCACGCGCAGCGCCGGCATCGCGGCCCGGGTGAAGTAGTCGCCCCACTCGCGCGGCAGCGTCCGCTCCGTCCGGCCCGCTTCCGTGGCCCGGGACAGCACGTCCACCGGGGACTCGTTGAACCGGAAGTTGTTCACCTCGCCGACCACCTCGCCCTTCTCCACGAGGTAGACGCCGTCCCGGGTGAGCCCGGTCAGGAGCAGCGACGCCGGGTCCACCTCGCGGATGTACCACAGGCAGGTCAGCAGCAGTGCCGGCCCGTCGTGACCGCTCGCCGCGACCATCTCGGCGGTCGACCGGGTGCCCCCGCCGTCCAGGATCAGGTTGTCCGTGTACGGGGTCAGCGGCAGCCCGGTCAGCGCCGCGCTGTGCCGCGTGGTGAGCAGGTGCTCCAGCACGCCCTCGCGGATCCAGTCGGTGGCCGCGAGCGGCAGCCCGTTGTCGAAGACCGAAGCGTCGTCGCCCGAGGCCCCGGTGAGCACGAACGGCGCGCACTCCAGGCCCGGCGCGTGCGGGTCGCTGCGCAGCGTCAGCGGCAGCCCGGACAGCTTCTCGCCGACCCGGGTCCCGCCGCCCGCCTTGGAGAAGACCGTACGGCCCTCGGCCGCGTCCCGCGCCGTGGACGACCACTGCTGGTAGATCAGCAGGTCCGCCACGGCGGTCGGAGGCAGCAGCGTCTCGTACCGCCCGGCCGGCAGCTCGATCTTGCGGTGTGCCCAGCCCAGCCGCTCGGCGAGCTCGGCGTCGAGCACGCCCGGGTCGACGTCGGAGAAGTCCCGCGTGGCGCGGCCCGCCCAGGCCGAGCGGGAGCGGTCGGCCGACTTGGCGTTGAGCTCCAGCGTGCCGGTCGGCTGGTCGTGGCGCAGCCGCAGCCCCGTGGAGGTGCCCAGGTAGCTGGAGACCACCTCGTGGTGCGCGAAGCCGTACAGCTCCCGGCCGCCCGAGCGGGCCGTGGCGAAGGCCTCGCCGAGCGCCGGGGCGAAGGCGTCGAAGACGGCCGAGGAGGTCTCGGCGGGCGCCTCGGTGAAGGCGGGGGAGTGGGGCACGTCCGTCACCAGCGGCTGTGCGTCCTCGGCCGGCCCGGCGGCCCGGGCGGCGGCCTCGGCGGCCCGCACGAGCGGCTCCAGGTCCTCGGCCGTGACGGCCGAGCGGGAGACGACCCCGGAGGCGGTGCCCTCGGCGCCGTCGACGGTCGCCACGACCGTCACGCTGCGGCCCCGGGTCACGCCGTTGGTGGTCAGGGCGTTGCGGGCCCAGCGCAGGTTGGCGGTGGACCGCTCGCCCGCGATGACGACACAGCCGTCGGCCCGCGACAGCTCCAGCGCCCGCTCGACGATCTCGTGCGGCTTGTTCGAACGGAAGCTCATCGCCCGGCCTCCTCAGCCGTATTGAGGCTGTGCTTTCCCGGGGGGCGACCCCCGGACCCCCAGCCGGTCGTGTGGTTGCGGCTCATCGCCCGGCCTCCTCAGCCGTATTGAGGACGTTGACGCCCTGGAACAGCGCCGAGGGGCAGCCGTGCGAGACGGCGGCGATCTGGCCCGGCTGGGCCTTGCCGCAGTTGAACGCGCCCCCCAGCACATAGGTCTGCGGACCGCCCACGGCCGCCATGGAGCCCCAGAAGTCCGTGGTCGTCGCCTGGTAGGCGACGTCGCGCAGCTGCCCGGCCAGCCTGCCGTTCTCGATCCGGTAGAAGCGCTGCCCCGTGAACTGGAAGTTGTACCGCTGCATGTCGATCGACCACGACCGGTCGCCGACCACGTAGATCCCGCGGTCGACCCCCGAGATCAGCTCCTCCGTGGACGGTCCGTTCGGTGCCGGCCGCAGCGAGACGTTGGCCATCCGCTGCACCGGCACGTGCGCGGGCGAGTCGGCGAACGCGCAGCCGTTGGACCGCCCCATGCCGGTGAGCTTCGCCATCCGCCGGTCCAGCTGGTAGCCGACCAGGATCCCGTCCCGGACCAGGTCCCAGGACTGGGCTGCCACGCCCTCGTCGTCGTAGCCGATGGTCGCCAGACCGTGCTCGGCCGTGCGGTCCCCGGTCACGTTCATGATCTTCGAGCCGTAGCGCAGGGTGCCCAGCTTCTCCGGGGTGGCGAAGGAGGTGCCCGCGTACGCCGCCTCGTAGCCCAGCGCCCGGTCCAGCTCGGTGGCGTGCCCGATCGACTCGTGGATGGTCAGCCACAGGTTCGACGGATCGACGACCAGGTCGTACGAGCCGGCCTCCACGCTCGGCGCGCGCATCTTCTCCGCCAGCAGCGAGGGCATCTCCGCCAGCTCGGCGTCCCAGTCCCAGCCCGTGCCCGTCAGGTACTCCCAGCCGCGCCCGGCCGGCGGGGCGAGGGTGCGCATCGAGTCGAAGCCGCCCGTGGCCTCGTCCACGGCCACCGCCGTCAGCTGCGGATGCACCCGCACCCGCTGCTGCGTGGTCGTGGTGCCCGCCGAGTCGGCGTAGAACTTGTTCTCCTGCACCGTGAGCAGCGTGGCGTCCACGTGCGCCACCCCGTCCGCCCGCAGCAGGCGCTCGCTCCACTCGGCGAGCAGGGCGCCCTTCTCCTCGTCCGGCACGTCGAAGGGGTTCACCTCGTAGGCGGACACCCAGGTCCGCTCGGCGTGCACCGGCTCGTCGGCGAGCTCCACCCGTTCGTCCGAGCCGGCGGCCGCGATCACCTTCGCCGACAGCTTCGCCATCGCGACGGCCTGCGAGGCCACCCGCGCGGCGGCGTCCATGGTCAGCTCCACGCCGGAGGCGAACCCCCAGGTGCCCCCGTGCACCACGCGCACCGCGTAGCCCAGGCCGGTGTTGTCCGAGGTGCCGGAGGGACGGGCGTCCCGCAGCCGCCAGGAGGCGCTGCGCAGCCGCTCGAAGCGGAAGTCCGCGTGTTCGGCGCCCAGCGCGCGGGCCCGCGCGAGGGCGGCGTCGGCCAGCGGGCGCAAGGGCAGATCGAGGAATGATGGGTCGATGGCGTGGGGCACAGGTCCTCCCGGTGGTCGTCGTCGTGAATCATGCCGTCGCACCGGGTGTCACCGACAGCCGATAACCGACTTCTGTAGAGATCCAACAGTGACCACCGGTCGCCCCTGTCGCAGGCCGAGTGCCCTTTCCCCGACCTCTACCGATACGTTTCGGTGTATCCAGTCGGTGTATCCGGCACTGCTGAGGAACGGAAATCGGAAGGGTGATCCTTTGAGCCGCTCGGTTCTCGTCACCGGAGGAAACCGGGGCATCGGCCTCGCCATCGCCCACGCGTTCGCCGACGCCGGCGACAAGGTCGCCGTCACGTACCGCTCCGGGGAGCCCCCGGCCGACCTCCTGGACAAGGGGTGCCTCGCCGTCAAGTGCGACATCACCGACCCGGAGCAGGTCGAGCAGGCGTTCAAGGAGGTCGAGGAGAAGCAGGGCGCGGTCGAGGTGCTGGTGGCCAACGCCGGCGTCACCCGCGACCAGCTGCTGCTGCGGATGTCCGAGGAGGACTTCACCTCGGTGCTGGAGACCAACCTCACCGGCACCTTCCGCGTGGTCAAGCGCGCCTCGAAGGGCATGCTGCGCGCCCGTAAGGGCCGCGTCGTGCTGATCTCGTCCGTGGTCGGCCTCATGGGCTCCGCGGGCCAGGCCAACTACGCCGCCTCCAAGGCCGGACTCGTCGGGTTCGCCCGTTCGCTCGCCCGCGAGCTGGGGTCCCGCAACATCACCGTCAACGTCGTCGCGCCCGGCTTCGTGGACACCGACATGACGCGCGTGCTCACCGACGAGCAGCGTGCGGGCATCGTCGGGAACGTCCCGCTGGGCCGTTACGCGCAGCCCGAGGAGATCGCTGCCTCGGTCCGCTTCCTCGCTTCCGAGGAGGCCGCATACATCACCGGAGCCGTCATTCCTGTCGACGGCGGATTGGGCATGGGTCACTGATCGCCATGAGTGGAATTCTCGCCGGCAAGCGCATCCTCGTCACGGGTGTCCTCACCGAGGCCTCGATCGCCTTCCAGGCCGCGAAGGTCGCCCAGAACGAGGGCGCCGAGGTCATCCTGACCGGCTTCGGGCGGCTGTCCCTGGTCGAGCGCATCGCCAAGCGGCTGCCGAAGCCGGCCCCGGTCATCGAGCTCGACGTGACCAACCAGGAGCACCTCGACGGCCTGGCCGACAAGGTCCGCGAGCACCTCGGCGAGGGCGTCGCCCTCGACGGCATCGTGCACTCCATCGCCTTCGGCCCGCAGGGCGCCTTCAACTTCCTGGAGGCCACCTGGGAGGACGTCTCCACGGCCGTCCAGGTCTCGGCCTACTCCTACAAGTCGCTGGCCATGGCCCTGCTGCCCGTGATGACCGAGGGCTCCTCGATCGTCGGCCTCACCTTCGACGCGCAGATCGCCTGGCCGAAGTACGACTGGATGGGCGTCGCCAAGGCCGCCCTCGAGGGCACCAACCGCTACCTCGCCCGCGACCTGGGCCCCAAGGGCATCCGCTGCAACCTGGTCTCCGCCGGCCCCATCAAGTCGATGGCCGCCAAGTCCATCCCGGGCTTCGAGGAGCTCGCGGACGTGTGGAACCACCGCGCCCCGATCGGCTGGGACCTGGCCGACCCGGAGCCGGCCGGCCGCGGCGTCGTCGGCATGCTGTCCGACTTCTTCCCCCGCACCACCGGCGAGATCGTGCACGTCGACGGCGGCGTGCACATGATGGGCGCCTGACGCCCCTCAGGCCGATCGGCGCCGTCGCGGCGGGAGCACACCTCCCGCCGCGGCCGCGCCGGGCCGCGGCCCCCGGC
>NZ_JBFAPH010000136.1:0-16476 GCF_040675635.1 Streptomyces sp. NPDC049577 | reverse complement strand
CGAGTACCACCACCGGATCTTCCACGCCCTGCACGACTGGGACCGGGCGTGGGCCGGGGCGCTGGCGGTGGCGGGCGAGGACGCGCGCGCCCGCTCGCTGGGCTTCGACCAGCTCGGGCACTTCGGCGACCGGGGCTGCGCGCTGGTGGCCGGGGAGGTGGCGGGCCGGCTCGCCGCGGCCGGGCCCGTGACGCTGGCCGAGTTCGGCTGCGGATTCGGCGGGGCGCTCCGCGCCGTCCTGCGCGACCTGCGGGAACACGGCGTCGAGGTGGCGCGGGCACTCGGCATCGACCTTGTCTGGGACCACGTGCGCCTCTGCCGCACCATCGGCGCCGAGCCGTCCGGTGCTGAGCCGTCCGGCACCGAGCCGTCCGGCGCCGGGCCGTCTGGTGCCGGGGGCGCCGCCGTGCGGCCCGTGCAGGCCGACGCGGGCGCGGTCCCGCTGCGCGACGGCGTCCTCGACGCCGTCGTCTGCACCGGCTCACTGCCGCACTTCGCGGACCCCGGCCGGGTCTTCGCGGAGGCCGCCCGTACGCTCCGGCCGGGCGGGGTGCTCGTGATGACCGAGGAGACCAGTCTGCTCGCGCCGGGGCGAGCGGTCTCGGCGGAGTTCCGGCGCCTCCATCCGCCGGGGATCTTCTTTCTCGCCGAGGTCGGGGAGCGCGCCGGGCAGCTGTGGGGCGCGGGATTCACCGACATCCGGGTGCGTTCCCTCCGTTCGTGGGCGTGCGAGCATCTCCGGGACCGTCTCAAGGCCATGCGGCTGTTCTTCGGTGACGTCGCCGCCATTTACGGGGAGAACGAGGCAGGAACGCTCGTCGACACCCTCGGTGCCGCCCTCCGGGAGTATGAGTCCGGAGCGGTCGTCCCGGCGTTGGTGACCGCCCGCCGGACCCCCTGAGAAAACCCCGATAATTTACTACGGAATTCCGGGTGGTTGCGGGTCGCGGCCCTCGCCTAGCCTTCTTGCATTCCGGGCGGATGATTCCCCCGGCAGGCAATTCTCCGGACCGCCGGAGAACGCGCAGACGGAAGGGGCCCACAGTGAACCAGCCGCCGCCCGCACCGCGCGCCGCCTGCCCGCCGTACGGGTTCACGATCGAGCCGTCGGAGGTGGCGGACTTCCGGCGCCTGCTGCACCGCGCGGACCGTCTGGTACCGGCCTTCTTCCTCTGCCGTGCACTGCCCACCGCCGTACGCGCGGTCGTGGCGGCGGAGGAGGGCGCCCGCACCGACCCGGCGGCCGTGCGTCACGCCGGGCAACTGCTGCGGCTGTGCCGCCGGCCGGAGGCGGGCGAGCGGCTGACCGCGCACGCCGTCGTCGAGGCCACGGGGGACTACGGCTTCCGGCGGGCCGTCGTCCTGCGCCTGACGCTGCGCGACGCCGCCGGGGCGGGCGTGGCCGAATCGCTCACCACGCTGACCACCGGACCCGCCGACGGACAGGGCCGGCTCCCCGCCCGCCCGGCGGCCGCGCCCCACGGGCCGGTCCTGCTGCGCTGGCGCACCCGCGTTCCCGGCGACCTGGCCGACCGGTACGCCCGGGCCAGCGGCGACGACAACCCGATCCACACCGACGCCTCCGCCGCCCGCCGGGCCGGACTGCCCGGCGTCGTGCTGCACGGCATGGCCACCCTGCACCTGGCCGCCGCCGGACTGACCGACCGGCTCCTCGACGGCGACGAGAGCCGCTGGAGCGAGGTCCGCACCCGCTTCAGCCGTCCCGTACGGCCGGGCGACGACATCGAGTTCACCGTCCACAGCTGTGGAGGAGGCGGAGAGGGCGAACGGGCCGGGCCGGGCCCGCAGCGCGGGCAGGCCATGCCGAGCGCACGGAGCGCACAGAGCGCGCGGACCGTGCTGGGGCTGACCGCGAGTGTCGACGGCCGGCCCGTCCTCAAGGACACCTTCTTCACCGGCGTCCGGGCGGTGGCGTGAGATGACCGTCTGGATGTTCCCCGGCCAGGGCGCGCAGCGCGCCGGCATGGCCCGCGCGCTCGGTGACGCCCGCCCACTGCTGTGCCGGGCGGGCGAGATCCTCGGCACGGACCTGGCCGCGCTGTGCTTGACCGATCCGGACCCCGACGGGTCGCCCGAGCTCGTCCAGCCGGCCCTGTTCGTGGTCGGCGTGGCCGCCGCGACCGCGCTGCTGCGCCACGACGCGCCGCCCGCGGCCGTCATCGGGCACAGCTTCGGCGAGTTCGCCGCCCTCACCGCCGTCGGCGCCCTGCCGTTCGAGACCGGACTGCGGCTGACGGCCCTGCGGGCCCGGGCCATGCTGCGCTGTGCCACCACGGACAGCGCGATGGCGGCCGTCCTCGGCCTCGACGAACCGGCGGTGCGCGCGGTCTGCGCGGAGGTCACCGCCGGCGGCGCCGAGGTGGCGATCTCCAACGTCAACAGCCCGGCCCAGATCGTGCTCGCGGGCGAGCGCGCCGCGCTCGACGAAGCCGGCCGGCTCTGCCGCGCGCGGGGCGCCTTCCGGATCCGGCCGCTGCGCGTGCCCTACGCCGCGCACACCCGGCTGATGGCTCCCGCCGCCGAGGAACTGCGGGCGGCCCTGGAGCCGGTCGAACTGCGACCGCTGGACGCCCCGTTGATCTCGTGCGTCACCGGCGAGGCCACGAGCGACCCGGCCCGCGTCAAGGAACTGCTGGTCCTGGGCATGACGCGCACGGTGGACTTCGCCGCCGCCGTCCGTGCCGCGGCCGCCGCCGGGCACCACGACTTCACCGAGCTCGGTCCCGGCTCGCCGGCCCGGCTGCTCGGACTGGTGCGCGCCGTCCTGCCCGAGGACGCCGCGCCGGGGCTGCGCCTGGTCTCCAGCGACGCCGAGGCCCGTACGCCGCAGCCCTTCCAGGCCGACCGGCCCGCACCGGCCGCGGTGGTCCGGCCCTCGGCCGAAGGAGCCGGCCATGGCCGATGAACCCAGGGTCGCGCTGGTCACCGGCGCGAGCGGCACCATCGGGGCCGCCGTGGCGCGGGAACTGGCGGCTGCCGGACTGCGTATCGCGGCGGGCTTCCACCGGGGCGGCGACGCGGCCCGGAGCCTCGCCGCCGAACTGCCCGACGCCCTGGCCGTCCCCCTCGACGTCACCGACCCGGCCGCCGTCCGCGCCGCCTTCGGCAAGGTGGCGGCCACCATGGGACCGGTCACCGTGCTGGTCAACGCCGCCGGGCTGCTCCGGGACCGGCCCCTGCTGCGGATGTCCGACGACGACTGGGCGGCCGTGCTGACCACCAATCTCACCGGACCGTTCTGGTGCGTGCGCCAGGCCCTGCCGTCGATGATCGCGGCCGGCTACGGGCGCATCGTCAGCGTCGGCTCGGCGGCGGCCGCGTTCGGCACGCCCGGCCAGGCCAACTACTGCGCCGCGAAGGCCGGTCTGCTGGCCTTCACCCGGTCCGTCGCCCGGGAGAGCGGCCGGTACGGCGTCACCGCCAACGTGGTGGCGCCGGGGCTCGTGGAATCGCCGCTCGTCGCGGACATCGGGGAGGCGGCGCGCACCGGATTCACCCGGCGGACCGCGACCGGCTCCCTGGTCGACGCCGGGGACGTCGCGCGGGCCGTGCGGTTCTGCGTCGAGACACCGGCCCTGACCGGGCAGTCGGTCGACGTCGACGGCGGATTCGGCTGAGCCGGAGCACGGGCGCACACGGCGTACCGGACCACCTCAGGCACCCAGGAGCGAGGAGAAGGCTGTGGAGAGCACCAGGGAAAAGGTCGAGGCCGAGATACGGGACCTGCTCACCGAGCGGTTCGGGGTCCCCGCCGACCGCATCACCCCCGACGCCCATCTGTTCGAGGATCTCGGTCTGGACTCCGTGGACCTGATGAGCGCCGTCGCCATCCTGGAGGAGCGGCACGACGTGTCCGTCTCCGACGGTGACCTGCACGGCATGTTCGTCGTCCGCGGGGTCGTCGACCGGTTCGCCGCCCTGCTGGACGCGGCGTGACCCGGCGCGTCGCCGTGACCGGTATCGGGCCGGTCACCCCCATCGGCACCGGCGTCAAGGCGTTCGAGGAATCGCTGTGGGAGGGCCGCTCCGGCATCGGTCCGCTCACCCGCTTCCACCTGGACGGCTTCCCGGTCCACGCGGTCGGCGAGGTCCGCGACTTCGAGCCGCGGGACCACCTGGACGAGCGGCTGGTCCGCCGGGCCGAGCGGTTCGCCCAGTTCGGCGTCGCGGCCGGCCGGCTGGCGGTCGAGGACGCCGGGGACCCGGTGAGGGGGCTCGACCCCGAGCGGGGGGCCGTGGTCGTCGCCACCGCGTACGCGGGCATGGAACGGGTCCCTGCCGAGACGGACGTGCTGCGGCGGCGCGGGTGGCGGGCCGTCTCGCCGACCACCAGCATGGCCATGATGCCGTCGGTGGCCGCCGGGCTCCTCTCCATGGAGCTGGGCCTCATGGGCCCCGTCGAGTGCCCCGCGACGGGCTGCGCGGCCTCCGGGCACGCGCTGTCGCGCGGCGCCGAGCTGATCCGGCAGGGCCTCGTGGACGTCGCCCTCGCGGGCGGCTGCGACGCGCCGCTCAACCCCGTGTCGCTCGCCACCTTCGCGACCGCCCGCGCGCTGTCCACCCGTCCCGGCGACCCGAGCACCGCCTGCCGCCCCTTCGACGCCGAGCGGGACGGGTTCGTGATGAGCGAGGGCGGCGTCGTCCTCGTCCTGGAGGAGTGGGAACGGGCACGGGCGCGCGGGGCGCGCGTCTACGCCGAACTGGCCGGCCACGGCCACACCGCCGACGCCCACAACCTCTCCCGCCCGCGCCCCGACGGCCGCGGCGCGCTGAACGCCATGCGGCTCGCGCTGCGGGCGGCCGGCCGGGAGCCCGCCGAGGTCGGCTACGTCAACGCCCACGCCGCCGGAACCGCCGCGGGCGACGCCACGGAGGTCCTCGCGCTGCGCCAGCTGATCGGCGAGCAACTGCCCCCGGTGTCCTCCACCAAGTCCATGCACGGCCACCTCATGGGCGGCACGGCCGCCGCCGAGGCCGCCGCCACCGCCCTCGCGCTCCACCGCGGCCTGCTGCCGCCCACGATCAACTACCGCAACGTCGACCCGGCCTGCGCCGTCGACGTCGTCCCCGGCCGTGCCCGGGAGGCGGACGTGGAGCTCGCCCTCAGCAACTCGTTCGCCCTCGGAGGCATCAATTGTTCCCTGGTCCTGGCGAAGGCCTGAGTACGCCGGCCGGCCGGCCGGACACACGTCACGACACCCCGGACCGTCCCTTCGCGGGCCGGATCGCCCTGGTCACCGGCGGCACCAAGGGGATCGGCGGCGGTATCGCCCGCCGGCTGGCCGCTCTCGGCGCCGACGTGGCCGTCACCTATCTGCGCGACCGCGCCACCGCCGGGAAGACCGTCGACGAACTGCGCGGACTCGGCGTACGGGCCTGTGCCCGGCGGGCCTTCTTCGGCGATCCGCAGGGGGACGTCCCCGCGGCGGTCGTCGACTGGGTCACCGCAGAACTCGGGCCGCCCACGCTGCTCGTCTCCAACGCCGGCACGGGAGTGGAGCTCTCCCTGCTCGACACCCGGCGCAGCCACTGGGACTGGACCGTCGAGACGCACGCCCGCTCACTGCTGCGGCTGGTGCAGTGCGCGCCCGAGCTGCGCGCCGTGCTCGCCGTCTCCAGCCCCGGCGCGCGGCGCGTGATGCCGCACGCCTACGGGCTGCTGGCGGCGTCGAAGGCGGCCCAGGAGTCCCTGGTGCGCTATCTCGCCGTCGAACTGGCCCCGCGCTGCCGGGTCAACGCGATCACACCCGGACTGGTCGACACCGAGGCGGCACGCAGCTTCGGCCGGCACGCCGAGCTGTTCGCCACGGCCCGGGCCCGCACGCCCGCCGGACGGCTGACCCATCCGGGGGACGTCGGCGCCGCCGCGGCGTTCCTGCTCTCCGACGAGGCCGAGATGATCACCGGCCAGAACCTCGTCATCGACGGCGGCTACTCGGTCCTGATGTGAGGCATCCAGTGCAGCCAGTGCATCCAGTGCAGCCAGTGCGTCCCATGCATCCGGTGCGTCCCCCGGGGGGCATCCCCACCACCCGTCCCTACCTGCTGACCGGCGCGGGCGGCGTCATCGGACAGAGCCTGGCCACGGCCCTCGGGCCGGGCCGGGTCGTCGGCGTCGTCCGGCGGGGCGGCAACCTGCCCGGCCCGGGCATCGAGACCACGACCGGCGACGTCACCGCCCCCGGCCTCGGCCTGGACCCGCGGGTCCGGCGCGCCCTCGCCGACCGGGTGGGCGGCGTCATCCACAGCGCCGCGGTGACCTCCTTCACCCGGCCCCCCGACGAGATCCGGCGCGTCAACACCGACGGCACCGCGCACGCGCTGCGGCTCGCCGAGGAGGCGGGCGTGCCCCTGCACCTGGTGAGCACGGTCTACGTGCGGCAGCGCGGCGGGAGCGCGGAGACCGGACGGTCGCGCGCCTACCGCGAGTCCAAGCAGGCGGCCGAGGACCTCGTGCGGGCCGCGCGGGTGCCCTGGTCGATCCTGCGCGTCACGGTCGTCACCGGGGACAGCCGCACCGGCGCCACGCCCCGCTTCCAGGGCATCCACGCCGCGATGAAGTCGCTCGTCACCGGGGACGCCCATCTGGTGCCGGTCGCCCCCGGCTCGTACCTCGACTTCCTGCCCCGCGACCACGTCGCAGCCTGCGTCCTGGCCCTCCTGGAGCGTGGCGCGACCGGCGAGCACTGGATCACCGCGGGTGAACGGGCCATGACCATCGAACGGTTCGTGGACCACTGCCTGCGCTTCGCCGGACGGCGCGGCTGGACCGTGCCCCGGCCCCGGCTCGTCGACTCCGAGATGGTCCACCGGCTGATCCTGCCCGCCTTCGGCGACAGCCTCGCCGCGGACCTGCGCAAGCGGCTGGAGCTGTTCACCGACATCGTCGGCCCGCTGACCACGGACGAGCGGCTGCCCGGACCGGCACCCGGCCTTCCCGACCCGCCCGACCTCGGCGCGGCCCTGGACGCCGCGCTCGACTACTGGGGCGCGCGGGTGCGGCTCGTACGGCAGGAGGTACGGACGTGATCACCGGTGAGCGGCTGGACCGCGCGGAAGTCCTGGATCTGTACGGGCGGCACGTGAACGCCGGGCTGGCCCGGCTGGCCACGCTGATGGCGGCACCGGTCGTGGTCCGCGCGGAGGGCGACCACCTCTACACGGACGACGGCCAGGAACTGCTCAACTGCGGGGGCTTCAGCGTCTTCCTGCTCGGCCACGGCTATCCGCCGGTGGTCGACGCGGTCGCCCGCCAGCTGCGGAACCTGGCGCTGACCGGACCGATGGTCTACCACGAGGAGCTGGCCCGGGCGGCCGCCACGCTCGCCGGCGTCTGCCCGGCCGGACTGGAGTACGTCTACTTCACCAACTCCGGTGCGGAGGCGTGCGAGACGGCGCTGAAGCTCGCCCGGATGAACGGAAAGCGGCACACCGTGGCCACCGAGGGCGGCTTCCACGGCAAGACGCTCGGCGCGCTGTCCGTCACCGGCCGCACCGCCTTCCGGGCGCCGTGCGAACCGCTGCCCGGGCCGGTCGACTTCGTGCCGTACGGTGACGCGGACGCGCTCGAGGAGCGGCTCACCGGCGACTCGTGCGTCATCCTCGAACCCGTCCAGGGCGAGGGCGGGGTCCGCGTCCCGCCGCCCGGCTATCTGCGGCGCGTCGAGCGGGCGTGCCGCCGCTCCGGCGCCCTGCTGATCGTCGACGAGGTGCAGACCGGGCTGGGCCGCACCGGCCGCCTGTGGGCCGTCGAGGAGGAGGGCGTCAGGCCCGACGTCCTGTTGTGCGGCAAGGCGCTCGGCGGGGGAGTGATGCCGGTGGGCGCCGTCGTCGCCACACCGGAGGTCTTCGCGCCGCTCAACCGCGACCCCGTGCTGCACACCTCGACCTACGGCGGCAATCCGCTCGCTGCCGTCGCCGTGCGGCACACCGTGGAGGCCGTGCTGCGCGAGGACGTGCCGGGGCGGACGGCCGCGCTGGAGGGCCGGCTGCGCGAGCTGCTGACCACCGCGCTGGCCGGCTGCGCCGCCCTGGTCAAGGAGGTCCGGGGCCGCGGCGCGCTGTTCGGCGTGGAGTTCCACGAGCGCTCGCACGCCGGGGAGTTCGTCCTGGAGCTGCTGGAGCGCGGCGTCGTCGTGTGCCCGACGGGCAACGCCCTGGCGACCGTGCGCTTCACCCCGTCCGCGTTCTTCGGCGAACGGGAGCTCGGCCGGCTGGCCGCGGCGGTGGAGGGCTCCGCCGCGGCGCTCGGCGGCCGGCACCGCGCGCAGAGGCGTGAGGTTCCCGAATTCGAGGAGGCGTGAATGCGATACGTACGCATGGCGGGTACGGTTCCGGGCCGGAAGGCCGCGGACGTCTATCCGGTCGTCAGCGATTTCTCCCGCTATCCCGAGCTGACCGACGCGGTCCGGAGCGTCGAGATCCTCGACCTGGGTGGCGGGCGCACCGGGTGCGCGTGGGAGGTCACCTTCCGGCGGGGCATCCTGAAATGGACCGAGGAGGACTTCTTCGACGACGCCGGTCACCGCGTGGAATTCGCGCTGCGGGACGGCGATCTCGACCACCTCGTCGGCCACTGGTCCGTCCACGACGTGGAGGGCGGTTGCCGGGTCTGCTTCTCCTGCGATTTCGACATGGGAATTCCGACGCTGGCCGAGGTCATCGAACCGATCGCCGAACAGACGCTGCGCGACTACATCGCGGTCATCCTGCGGGCCCTGGTCAGCGGTGTCGTGCTCGACGAGGAGGCACTCGTCGTCACGGACGGGGCCCGGCCGTGACTGCCGGGGCCCGTGACGCCACCCGGCAGGGCGGGTTCCTGGCGGCCGACCGGGAGGTGCTGGAGCGGCGGCTGCCCGGACTGGACGCGCGGCTGGCCGGCGCCGGTCTGGCCCGGCTGGAGCGGCCGGACTCGCCCGCCGTCGGCTGGTTCCGCGCGTCCGGGGCGGCCGCGCTGTTCGTGCCCGCCGACCACCAGGGCCTCGGGGTGGGGCTGCGCGAGGGCATCCGTCTGCAGCGCGCCCTCGCGAGCAGGGCGCCCTCGCTGGCCGTGGCCACCACCATGCACCACTTCTCGGTCGCCTCCCTGATCGGCTGGGAGCGCCTGGACGCCGGCCTGGAATGGCTGTTGGCGGAGGCGGTCGCCCGGAACTCGATGCTCGTGGCGTCCGGCGCCGCCGAGGGGCGGCCGGGGGCCGGCATCCTCACGCCCGTCATGACCGCGCGGACCGTACCGGGCGGGGTGATCCTCAACGGGTCGAAGAAGCCGTGCAGCCTCAGCCGCTCCATGGACCTGCTCTTCGCCACCGTGCGGCTGCGCCGGGACGACGGAGAGCGCTGCGCGGTCGCCGTCGTCCCCGCCTCCTCGCCCGGGCTGAGCGTCCGGCCGTTCTGGAAGAGCGAGGTCCTCGCCGGCGCGGAGAGCGACGAACTCGTCCTGGAGGAGGTCTTCGTACCCGAACGGCTCGTCACCGACCTCGGCCCGCTCGGCACGACCGGTGAGCCGCTGCGCCGCTCGCTGGTCTGGTTCGAGCTGCTGATCGCCGCCTCGTACCTCGGCATGGCCGCCGCACTCGTCGAGCGCGTCGTCGCGGCGCCCCGCGCCGGCACGGGGGAGCTCGCCCGGCTGGCCGTCGGCCTGGAAGGCGCTAGCTGCGCCCTGGAGGGCGTCGCCGCGCGCTCCGAGACGGAGCCCGACCCGGCGGCGCTGCTGGGACCCGCCCTGGCCGTCCGGTTCGCCGTGCAGGACGCGGTCGTCACGGTGGCCGGCCAGGCCGCCGAAGCGCTCGGCGGCGGAGCGTTCATCTCCGGTCCGGACGTCGCCTACCTCTGCGCGGCCACCCGCTGCCTGGCCTTCCACCCGCCCTCCCGGACGGCGGCCGCGGCGGCGCTCGCCCAGCACCTGCGCGGCGAGCCGGTCGACGTCCCCTAGGTTCCTTTTCCGGGCGCCCGGCCTGGTGAAAACCGTAGTCCCGTACTACGGGGAACAGGGATCGGAAGCGCCCGGGCAGCAGGGTTAGGTTGATTGCCGTGAATAACCTGGAAGCAGCAGAAGAAACCACGGAAGACGCGGCGGCGGACGTCCTGGTCGGTGCGACCGACGTCGAATGGACGGCACTCGGGAATTCCCGTTTCCAGCTTCTCGCCGGGCCGCGGCGATTCGTCATCGAGGCGGAGGCCGAAAAGGCGGAGACATTACGGCAGCTGGTCACGGAAGTGGTGCCGAAACTCCGCCGGACCGCCGCCGTCCGGGAACAGCTCCCGGCCCCCGAGGTGGAGCGATTACTGCCCTACGCGAAACGCCTCGCCGACATGGGCGTGCTCCTCCACCCCCGGGAGCCCATCGACAGCGACGCGGAACTGCGGCTCTACTCCTTCATCGCCCGCCGGTCCCCCGCACCGGACAAGGTGTTCGCGTCCGTCCGCCGCCCCATAGCGCTCGACTGCCCGCCCCGGCTGGCCGACGCCCTCACCGGGGCGCTGCGCCGCCAGGGACTGCGGCCGCGGGACGCCGGGACGGCCGGTGACGGGCCGCGGGCCGCCGGCGACGCGCGGGCCGCCGGCGATGCGCTGACCATCGTGGGCGCCTTCGCGGACGAGAGCGCACTGGCGGACGCCACGCGCGAACTGTGCCGCCGCGGCGGCCCCTTCCTTCCGGTGCTCGTCACCCCGTCCCGGATCCGGACCGGCCCCTGGACCCTGCCCGGCGAATCCGCCTGCCCGCACTGCACCGCCTCGTACGTCCTCCCGGCGACCGCGACGGCGGATGCCAACCGCCTGGCCCACGACAGCTGGAACACCCTGCAGTCCGGCTGCCTGGAGTGGGCCGCCGGCCTCATCGCCCATCTCGCCCTGCGCGCCCTCATGCCGATGGGCACCGAACACCCGTGGGGCCGGGTCGTCACCCTCGACCCCACGACCGGCGAGCAGTCGTCCGCACGCCTCTGGCGGGATCCCTACTGCGCCGTCTGCGCGACCCCCGGGCCGGTCGCCCAGCAATGGCGGGAGGTCTGACCATGACGGACCTCCGGACCGCGACGGCGGAAGCCGCCGTGACCGGCCAGGGCTTCGGCGTCCGGCCCCTGCCCCTGCCGCTGTACGTACGGGCCCACGCGGCCGCTCTCGTGCCCGCCGGTCACGCGCAGGAGCGCCTCGACCTGTCCGCGGCCGACATCCCCGTCCTCGACGTCGCCGTCGCCGCGGGCCATGCCGAGGCCGTACGCGAACTCGCCGCCTCTGCGGCTCGGCTGAAGCTCGCGCGAGCGGGTGAGAACGCCGTTGCCGGAGCGGGCACCGACCAGGACGAGGCCGTCGCCCGGGCGGTCTACGACGAGCTCGCGCGCCGCCGCTCGCGCACCGGACCGCGCACCGGCGTCCGCATCACCGGCTGTGAGCCCGCCGAAACCGCACTGCGCGGCACCACCGCCCGGCTCACCTGCCATCTGCTGGACGAACCGGAGGACGAGCACGGCCTGCGGGGGATTCCCGCCGTCCACGCCGTTCTCCACCTGGACCGCCTGGACCGCCCGTTGAGCGCGCTGATCTGCGACCTCGACCCCCGCCGTGGCGTCCGACGGGCCGTACACGCCGTGCTGCGCGCGTTCCTCCTGGAGACCTGGAGCGCGGACCGGACGGACGCACCGCCCGAGCCGGAGACGGACCCGACCGAGCCGCCCGGCACCACCGGCGAGATCGCCTACACGGACCTCGCCGCCGGCCCCGCCCCCGGAACCGGGACCGGCCTGCTGCGCGCCGCACTGCGCCGCAACGGACTGCGGGCCCGAGCCCGCACGCTCAGCCCGCCCGGCGCCGGGCTCACCGTGGCCGCCTGCCGCATCACAGCGGCCGCACCGGATGCGGCGGACGCGCGGGACGAACCGGCCGCGCCCACACCACCGTCCGGGCTGCGCGCCCCGCGTCAGCTCTCCCTCACGTACACACCGGACGACGTCCGCCTGAGCCGGCTCTTCCACGAGCACTCCAAGATGCGCACCGCTTTCGGCACGCTGCCGGCCGTGGACATCTCCGGCATGGCCCCCGCCGCCCGCCGCCTCATCGGCCAGGCGTACCGCGACTTCCGCGACACGGCCCTCGCCTACGACCTCGCCACCGACCGGCCGCCGGCGCTCGCGCCGCTGGAGGACTGCGTCCGCAAGCGCCGCTCCTGGGCCCCCATGGACGACGCCCCCCTGACCCGCGAGCAACTCGCCCATCTGCTGGGACTCGTCTACGGGACGACCGGCAGCGGGCTGGCCGGCGACGACATCCGGCTGCCCCTGCGCGCCACACCGTCGGCCGGCGGGCTCTACTCCTGCGATCTGTTCCTGCTCGTCAACCGGGTCACCGGCATCGAGCCCGGCCTGTACTACCTGCACCCCGGCCGGCGCGAGCTGCAACTCGTCCGCGCCGACCGGAGCTGGGCCGACGTCACCGCGCAGACCGGCTACCGCGACCGGGCACGCGGGGCCGCCGCGATGGTCGTCTACACGGGCGCCTTCCGCCGCAACCAGTGGAAGTACCGGGAACGCGGCTACCGCACCGTCCTGCTCGACTGCGGCCACCTCGCCCAGAGCGTCGTCCTCACCGCCACCGCGCTCGGCCTCGTCGCCCACCCGATGATCGCCTTCGTCGACGACTACTTCAACGACCTGGTGGGCGTGGACGGCGTGGACGACGCAGTGCTCTACCTCACCCTGCTCGGCACCCGCGCCACGGCACCGGCCCGGCCCGGGCCCGACCACCGGGCCACAGGGCCCGAGGAGGCCGCATGACCGACACCGGCACCCCGGCCACGGCTCCCGTGGCGAGCACGACCACGGAGGCGGCCCGCGTCGTCCACCCGCTGGACGACGAGAACGGATTCCTGGAGACGGCCTCCGGCGTGCGCCGCATCAAGGGCACCGGACTGCTCCGTCTCGCGGCGGACACGACCGACCGGGCCGCGCCGCCGCGCCGCCGGAGCGACCCCCCGGCCGAGGGTCCGCTGATCCTCGGCCCGGCCGCGCTGACCCGCCAGCTCGCCGTGGTCGCCGAGGACGGCCCCGGCCCCGCCGCGCGGACGCTCGACCAGGACGGCGACCTCGAACCGCTCCTCGCCGCCCCGGACGGCCACCGGCCGCCCCTGGTCCTCCTCGCCACCGCCTCGCTCTTCGACCCCCGCACGGCCCGCGCGGCAGAGAGCTGTGTACGCGCCGGACAGCCGCACCTGGTGTACGGGGCGGCCGCCGCCGGCGTGACGTTCGTCGGACCGCTGTGGACCCCGGACCGGGCGGTCGCCTGCTACGAGTGCCTGCGCGTGCGCGTCAGCTCGAACTCGGTGCACGGTCCCGTCTGGCGCGCGTACATGCGCCATCTCGCCGCCGGCGGCGGACGCCCGTACGAGCACGAGGTGCCGTCCTGGACGGCCGCGCGGCTCGCCGGAACCGTCGGCGGCCGGATCGCCGACTGGACGGCCGACCCGGTCCGCGCGGCCGACACGCTGCTGTGGCACGACCCCACCAGCCGCGACCGGACCGAACGCCATCTGCCCGTCGTCCCCAACTGCGCGGTCTGCGCGGGCGGGCCGGACCGGGAGACCACCGCGACCGGCACGCTCGGGGACGCGGTGGACGACCGCGTCGGCATCGTCCACGCCGCGAACGTCCGGCGCGCCGAGAGCGGCCCGGCGGTCTACCTCAGCGGCAGCACGTCCGCCGACCTCTCGCTCGTCAAACCGCCCATGCGCGTCACCCGCAACGGCGGCGCCGGCTTCTCCAAGGGCGAGGCCCTGGACGCCACCCTCGGCGAGTCCCTGGAACGCTACGCGGCCGGCTTCTACCGGCAGTCCCGACTGCGGCTGTCCACGTGGTCCGGGCTCGACGCGCCCGCCGTCCGGCCGGACGCTTTCGCGCTGTTCTCGGCCCCCCAGTACGCCGAGCCCGGCTTCCCGTTCGCCCCCTTCGAGGCGGACACCCCGGTCCGCTGGGCGCCCGCGACCGACCTGACGACCGGCGACACCGTGCTGGTGCCGGCCTCGCAGGTGTACATGCACTACCGCCGGGTGCCCGGGGAGAGCGCCATCGCGCCGTCCATCTCCACCGGCCTGGCCGCCGGCCCCTCGTACCTCCAGGCGGTCCTCAGCGGCCTCAGCGAGGTCGTCGAGCGGGACGCCCTGGCAGTCTCCTGGCTCCACCGGCTGCCCCCGCGCCCGGTGGCCCCGGAGGCCGTCGAGGCCTCCTCCCGGGTGTCGTACATGATCGAGCGGGCGACATCGTGGCGGGTGCGGTTCCACGACCTGTCGCTGGACCTCGGACCCTCGTGCGTGGTGGCCGTGATGGAACACGGCAGCGGCGCCGACCACGTCATGTCCTTCGGCAGCGCCTGCCGCACGTCCCCCGTCAAGGCGGTGGAGAAGGCGTTCCTGGAGGCCGCGCAGGGCCTCACCTACGTCCGCCGGCTGCTGCGCCAGTACAAGGACTGGGACGTCGCCGAGGACTTCTCCGACGTCGACGACTTCAACAAGCACGCGATTCTCTACTCGAAGTACCCGGCCCTGCGGGAGAAGGCCGGCTACCTCGTGCATCCGTCCCTCGTCGTGCCCCGCACCCGTCCGCAGCGCCCGTACGAGCCCGCCGCCGCCCCGGACGGCCCGCTCACCGACGCGCCCGCCGGTCCGCAGGGGCACGTGCGGGACACCCTCACCGCCCTCGTGGCCGAACTGCGCGCCGCCGGGCACCCGGTGTACGCGGTGGACCTGACGACGCCCGACGTCCGCCGCATGGGGGTGCACGTCGTCCGCGTCCTGGTGCCCGGGCTCCAGCACCTGGCGGGCATCCACGGCTGCCGGATGCTCGGCGGGCGCAGGCTGCGGGAGGTCGTGACCGGCCTCGGCTTCGACTCCGCGCCGGACAACCCGTACCCGCACCCCCTGCCGTGACCGCCGCCCACCGGAATGGAGCCCCGCCATGCCCGCCTCGTTCACCCTCACGCCCGCCATGTCCGTCGTGCGCAACGAGGACTTCGCGCACACCGACGACATCGCGGCCGTCTTCGCCGGCCGCATGTCCAGCCGCGAACTGCCCCCCGGGGAACACCCGGTGAGCTGCGAGATCACCACCGAGACGGTCGGCAGCGGAGTGCGGCTGACGTTCACCAGCGAGGCCGCGCGGCAGACGGCCGGGACGGTCGTGACGCACAAGTTCTTCTTCGTGGACCGCCAGGAGTGCCGGACGCGGATGCACCCGGTCTCGCCGGAGCGGCCCGCGGCGACGTCCGAGCTGCTGGTCCTCTTCGCCGACGGCCAGGACCGCGACTACTGCCACGCCTCCGTCTACGACGCCGAGAACCGGCTGCTCGCCGCGCACGCCGTCGTCTTCGACCGGCACGGCCGGAACGTGCCGTACGCCTTCACCGAGCAGTACGTCTCACCGCTGCGGCTCGGCACGGCCACCCTGGACGAGGTGCGCGACGACGCCGGCCGCCGGGTGGCGCGCTGGTCCCTCGGGCTCGACGGCCTTCAGGGTCCGCAGCAGATCACCGTGGCCTGGGAGGCCACCGGGCTCGTCCACAGCGAGGACCTGATGTGCACCCCGGACGAGCCCGTCCTCCGCCACGACATGCCGCTCGACGGCAACCCCCGGCTGGCACCGGGCGACTGGGTCGTCATCGCGACCGACGAGAAGGGCCGGCTGCTCGCCCAGACCCTGGTGACGCTCACGCCCGCCGCACCCGCCGCATGAGCGTCCCGACCGTGTCCGCCCGGCCGCTCACGGACGGCCCACGGCTGGTCGCGGTGGACCGGCCGGGCGCGCGGCTCGCGGCCGTACGGCTGGACGTGCGCGTCGGCAGTGCCGACGAGCGGCCCGGTGAGCGCGGACTGGCACACGTCGTGGAACACCTCGTCGTGCGCTGCCTGCTGGCCGGCGGACGGGTCGGCGACGGCGCGCTGGCCGACGCCCGGACCGGGCGCGAGCGGACCGGCTACAGCGTGCTCGTCCGCCGTGCCGACGCCCCCGCCGCCCTGGACGCCCTGACCGCCGCCCTGGGGGAGCTGCGCGTGCCGCCCGCCGTGCTCGCCGCCGAACTGGCCGCCATCCGCCGCGAGACGGCACAGCGCGCCGCGGATGTGCGCCGGCAGCTCCAGGAGGCGCTGCTGGCCGCGTTGTGGGACGGCACGTCCTACGCGCATTCGCCGCTCGGCGACGCGGCCGTGCTCGACGCCCTCACCGAAGACGACGTGCGCCGCTTCCACGCCCGCTGGTACCGGCCGTCCCGTGCCACAGCCGTGCTCGCGGCGGACCGGGCCTCCGGCGAACTGGCCGCCCTGGCCGAACGGTGGCCGGGCCGGCCCGTCGCGGACGGCGTTCCTGCCGTGTCGGCCGGGCGGGACGCCCGGCCGGCCGTACGGAGTGCGTACCGCGAGCTGCCCGTGACGGCGTCCGCGGGGGCAGCGGCGGGGCGGGCCGCGGGGCTCGCCGT
>NZ_JBFAPH010000135.1:0-16478 GCF_040675635.1 Streptomyces sp. NPDC049577 | reverse complement strand
CACCAACTGCGAGAACCTGCCGCAGTCGCACCGCTTCCTCAAGCGGGTGCGCGCCGAGACCACCGCCGACGGCATGTCCGTCTCGGACGTCGCCTCGACCGTCAAGGCGCTCGCCCTCCACCGGCCGCTGGACGGCCTGGCCGAGGAAGGCATCCGGGCCGCCTCGCCCGGCGTCACCATCGCCGTCTGGCTGGTCTTCCTGGCCGCCCCCCTCGCCCTGATCCTGCTGGCCGTACGCGCCCGCGGCCGCCGCACGCGCGGCGCCGGCGGCGAGGGCCTGGCCTCCGCCGTCGAGGCCCGCCACAACCTCGGCGAGGCCCGCGCCCGGGCGGCCGCGGCGCAGACCCGCGCCACGACCTTCTCCGGCAAGGACGGCCGCTACGACCCGAAGGCCGCCGCCCGCGCCGAACTGCGCGAGTTCGGCTGGCGGATGGGCACGCAGCTGGGCAGCGGACAGCCGCTCGTCGCCACGCCCGAGGACTCGATCGCCGTCATCGCCCCCTCCGGCGGTGGCAAGTCCCGCACGGTCGTCATCCCGGCCTGCCTCGACGCCCCCGGCCCGCTCGTCGTGACGTCCACGCGCGCGGACGTCCTCGACGTCATCGCCCAGCCGCGCTCCCGGCAGGGCAAGGTGTGGGTCTTCGACCCGCTCGACACGGTCGGCTGGCCGGAACGCATGGTCTGGGACCCGGTCGCCGGCTGCGAGGACGGCGAGACCGCCACCTCGCGCGCCCTGTCCTTCTCCGTCGGCATGGGCGCCGACGACGGCTCCTCCACCAACGCCGGCTTCTTCCAGCAGACCGCCTCCTCGGCCCTCACCCGCCTGCTGCACGCCGCCGCGATCGAGGGCCGCACCATCGAGCACGTCCTGCGCTGGGCCACCAACCTGGAGAAGGCCAGCGAACCGCGCGCCATCCTCACCGACCACCCGAACGCCGAACCCGGCTGGGACGTCCTGCTGCGCTCCGTCTCGACCGGCGCCGACGAGACCGTCGCCTCCACCCGGCAGACCCTCGCCGCCCAGCTCGAACCGCTCGCCCTGCGCAAGGTCCTGCGCTGCGTGACGCCCCAGGAGGGCGTGCCCGTCTTCGACGCCGACCGCTTCGTCGCCTCCCGCGACACGCTCGTCCTCATCAGCGACTCCAACGCCTCCACCAACGTCTCGCCGCTGACCACCATGCTGCTCGGCGAGGTCGTCGACGCCGCCAAGCGCCGCGCGCCCCGCATGCCGTCGGGCCGGCTCGACCCCTTCATCCGCCTGGTGCTCGACGAGGTCGCCAACGTCGCCCCGCTCCCGAAGCTGCCGTCGCTCGCCTCCGACGCGCGCGGCTACGGCATCCACCTCGTCTACGCCCTCCAGTCCCTCGCCCAGGCCGGACTGCGCTGGGGCGACAAGGAGGCGAACACCCTCCTCGACAACGCCGCCGCGACCCTCGTCATGGGCGGCCTCAAGGACATCGAGGCCCTCCGCCGCTTCTCGGAGCTCATCGGCGAGACCGAACTGGCCGAACTCTCCACCTCCCGCGACACCCAGCGCCTCTTCGGCTACAGCACCTCCGAGGTCAAGCGCGAACGCCGCATCCTGCGCCCCGAGGAGATCCGCCAGCTCCCGCACGGCCAGGCCCTGCTCCTCTTCCGCGGCGCGCCCGCCGTCATCGCCCAGCTGGAGCCGTGGGACCAGAGCCGCGACGGCCAGGCCCTGCGGGCCGGCGAGCAGGCGACACGGGCGGCGCGCATCGGCGGACCGCTGTAACGGAGGGGACGGCACGTGGACGACGCACTGAAGGCCTCGGACTTCGCCGCCTACCGCGCGGAACTCGAGGAGATGGTCAAGAAGTTCGCGCTGGGCGTGAAGCGGGAACAGGGCCAGGTCGAGGAGATCCTGGGGGAGATCCTCGGCCGTCTCGGCGCCCTGGAGGCCGGGACCTCCGGCGCCCCGGCACCCGGCGGCCACCTCCCGTGGTCCCTGCGGGCCACGGAGCAGGACTGGCAGGACCTGGCCGACTGGATCGACTGGTTCGGCCGCCACTACGCCCCCCAGCTCCATCTGCGCATCTGGCCCTGCTGGCCGGCGCACGGCGGCGTCGTCGAGGAGCTCGCCGCCCTCCGCGCGGCCTGGTGTGCGGCGGTCGAGGCCGACGCCGACCCGAACCGCGCCGGCTCCGAGCTCGCGTACTGGCACCAGATGTGGCTGTGGCCGACGATCGAGCGCATCCGGCACAACTACATGTTCAGCGAGTGCGAGACCGACCACTCCCCGGACCGCCCCGGCCGCACCACCGACACCACCGCCCTGCGCACCCGGGTCGCCGAGGCGGAGGCCGAACGGCAGCGCCTGGAGAACGCGCGCTACGAGTTCTTCGCCGAGGTCCCGAAGGGCTGGACCCCGGACCGCCCGGACGGCCTGTGGCGGCGCGAGGACGAGAGCTGGGCGTACTTCTCGCTGCTCGACTGGGAGTGGCACGCCGCGGAAAAGCCACCGGTGCCGCCGGAGGCGCTGCACCCGCTGACGGCCGAACGCGCCCTGGAACTGGCCGGCGACCGGCAGTCCTGGGTCACGTACTGGGCCCACTACACCGACGAGACCGACTGGCGAGCGGGCGCCCCACCGACCACGGTGGTCCGCCGCCGGCGCAGCCCGGAGCGCATCTACGACGAGGCGTACGGCCCGGACGGCACCTGGGAGCCGACGGAGGCCGTCCACGACTTCTTCAGCGCCCGGCCCTCCGACCCGCCGCACCTGGTCGAGATCGACGCGGCCCAGGCGGCGCGGCTGGCGAAGGGGGACATCGAGCTGTGAGCACCGACCGACCCGTGGGCGCCTGGCAGGACGACCGCTCCGAGGACGCCCGCCCCCTCGCCCTGACGGCCGAGGAGAACCGCGTCGTCACGGCCCGCTGGGAAGAGGCCCGCGCGGCGCACAAGCACCTCGACGGCCTGATGGACGGCCTGGTGACCCGGCTGGCGGAACCGTACGGCGCCCGTCTGGAGGGAAAGCAGTACCGCCTGAAGGGCCTGATCGCCCTCCGCCGCCAGACCGCGGCCCGAAAGCGGCTCGGCGTCGACGTGGCGGCATTCGCCCGAAAGATCAGCGACCTCAACCGCTACACCCTCGTCCTCGCAACCGATCACTACACGACGGGCGTCCAGCAGACGTACGCCCTCCTGCACGAGCAGGGCTTCGAAGTCGTACCCGGCTCGGAACGGAACTCCTGGGAGGATCCCCTCTACAAGGCATTCCGAGCGGCCTGGCAGCGCCCGGGCGGGGAGATGCGGTTCGAGATCCGATTCCATACGGACGAGAGTTATTCGGTCCAGTCGGAGAACCATCTCCTTTACGATCTCTACCGCTCGGGCCGGGTCCGCTCCGCGGGGGGTTCCGAGTTCTCGAAGGTGCACGAGCAGGCGGCCGAGCTGATACAGAGCGAGCGGTACGCCCCTCATTCCTCAGAGGAGACTTATTGATGAGCGATCAGACGTATACGTATTTCGTCGAGGTACCGGAGGGCTATACGCCTGAGCGCCCGGACGGCCTTTGGCGACGGGCCGGTGACGAGTGGCAGTACCTGTCGCTGCTCGACTGGCAGTGGCACCGGGTCGAGAACGCGGCCGAGTTCCTTCCGGCGCAGGACGTTCTCCAGCCCGTGACTGCTGAGCGTGCCGCCGAACTGCAGGCGGACCGGCAGCTCTGGGTCCGGTACTGGGCGCGATACACGGATGAAGCGGCCTGGCGCGACGGCGAGCGGCCCACTACGGTCGTCCGCCGACGCCGGAGCCCGGAGCGCATCTATGACGAGGCGTTCAAAATCCGGAACGTATGGGGTCCGACCCCTGCCGTCTTCGAGTTCTTCGACCCGCGTCCCTCGAATCCGCCGCACTTGGTCGAGATCAGCGCGGATGAGGCCGAGCAGCTGCTGCAGGAGCTGCGTGGCGTGACGGGGGCTACCGAACTGTGAGTGGCAACGACGTCGGCGCCTGGAAGGGCGATGCGGCGAAGTTCGAAGAGCATCTGGAACTGACTGCGGAGGAGAACCGCCGTGTCACTTCCGTGTGGCAGCGCGCGGAGACGGCTCGTGGTCGCCTCGACGGCGTGATGCACGACATCCAGCGCGGCACCGCCGAATCGCACGGTAGCAAGCTGGAGGGCCTCGAATACTCCCTCAAGGGGCTCGACTCCCTTCGCCGCAAGGTCGCCGTGGCGAAGGACGACGGTGACAGCGTCGAGAAGACCGTCTCCAAGGTCAACGACCTCAATCGATACACCCTGACCTTCGAGTCGGAGACCTACACCGAAGGCGTCAAGGAGACCTACGCCCAGCTTCGTGAGCAGGGCTATGAGCCCGTGCCCGGCTCGGAGAAGAACACCTGGCAGGACCCGGTCTACAAGGGCGTCAACACCACTTGGCGGAACTCGGCGACGGACGAGAAGTTCGAGCTGCAGTTCCACACTCCCGAGAGCTTCAAGGCCAAGTCGGAGAACCACGGGCTCTACGAGATCAGCCGCTCCGGCAAAGTGGAGAAGCTCGGGAACGGTAATCCGGCACTTACGAAGAAGTACCAGGAGGCGCTCGACTACCTGCAGAGCGAGCGTTACCAGGGTGTGCGCATCCCGCCGGGTGTCGAGGAACTGCGCGAACCGAAGGTCCGGGCCAAGATCAATCCCAATGTGGACCCGGAGGCCGTTGAGCAGATTCGGCAGATGGAAGCCGAACTGCACGCCTCGCAAGAGGCCGAGCCGGCAAAGAAGCAGTCGGCAGCGGCCGTCAGCACCGATCTCGGCGAGAGCCTGCAGGCCGAAGGACCCGATCTTCGCAACAGGTTGGCTACAAAGTCCGAGGCGCCCAAGCAGGTCAACACCCCCGCGCCGGCCGTCGATCCCCTCCCCGCGCAGTCGCGAGGTCGCGGACCGTCGCTGAAGTAGGGGTGGGCGTTTCCGACACAGCCCGCATTGTCGGGAACTTCGGGCCCGTTGGTGCAGACAAGAGCGGTCACTGTTCGCCGACTAGTTGTCAAATGAAGTAATTTGACGATCAGTAATCGGCCAACGTACTGTCCTGCCACTCAGGCCTTGTACGGGGGAAGGGTCACCAGGGTTGAGCACATTCAAGACGGGCGTGCGGCGAATACTGAATCTGCCGGAGCCGCGCGAAAAGGCTCCGGCAGCCCCTGCCGCTGACATGCTCGCGCCACAGGCGCCTCCGGTGGCCCAGCCCGCCGCCGCCCCCGCGCCCACCGCTCCCGCCGCGCTCCAGCAGTGGACGGACGCCGCCGCGCGGCTCCAGGCGCAGACGCCCGGGCCGGCCCGCGCCGCCGACGCGGCGCCGGAGGGCGCCCAGGCCGCGCCGGACAGCCAGGTCCCGTGGCAGATCGAGGACGAGAAGAGCGGCGCCAAGTTCGCCGTGAAGGTCGGCCGGGGTGTCCTCTGGGGCGTCGTGGCCCTCGCCGCGATCACCGGCATCCGGTCCTGGATCTGGGCCCCCGCACCCCCCAAGCCCGCTCCCACCAAGGTCGACAGCGGGCCGCAGTACCCCGTCCAGGAGGCGCAGGCGGTCGCCGCGCGGTTCGCCCGTTCCTACCTCAGCTGGGACGAGAACGACCCGCAGGCCCGTGCCGCCGCGCTGTCCCGGGACATGCCCAAGGGCTTCGACACCACCTCCGGCTGGAACTCCAAGGGGCGCCAGCAGGTGGTCGTCGTCCAGCCGAGCACCGTCTCGGTGCTCGGGGACAACCGCGCCCGCGTCCGGGTGGACGTCCTCGTCAGCGGCCCCGCCGCCGACCCCGCGGCGGGCGCCGACAAGCCCGCCGACAAGAAGGACGACGCGAAGAAGGACGACACCAAGAAGCAGGACGCCAAGCCCGGCGCCACCGTCACCCGCTGGATGGGCCTGGAGGTGCCCGTCGTCCAGGCCTCCGGCCGCGTCGTCGTCACCGGCCAGCCCGGCATCGTCGGCGTGCCCGGCAACGGTCCGTCCGTGCCCGCCGTGCCCACCAAGAGCAACGACATGGAGTTCAGCGACAAGACCCGCGGCGTGGTCGAGGAGTTCTTCTCCAAGTACGCCACGGGCGAGCCCGGCTCGGTCGCCGCGCCCGGCGCCTCCATCCCCGCCCTGCCGTCCGGCATGACGCTCGGCACCATCCGCAACTGGACCGTGGACGAGGGAAGCGGCACGGACCGCATCGGCACGGCCGTCGTCAGCTGGAACGTCGGCGGCGCCGAGATCGAGGAGACCTACCGGGTCAAGGTGACCCGCGTGTCCTCCGCCCAGGCCGAACGCTGGCAGGTGTCCGAGGTCCACGGCGGACTCACGCCGTAGCCGGCGCCCTGCCCCTTTCCGCCGGTCCGCCGGCCCCACTTTGCCACCCGTCTCACCATGAGGGGAATCCCGATGCAACTCGCGCTGACCAGTGGCGCCGAACTGAAGTCCTGGGTGTTTCTGATCGCCGGAAACATCTTCCTGATCGTCCTCGCGGTCAGGGCCATCGGCCACTACGCCAAGCGTGAATGGGGCGAGCTCCTCGGCCACTTCATGGCCGGTGTGGTCGTGGCCGGCTTCGTCTTCGCGCCGGACGCCTCGAAGAACATGCTCACCGCGATCTGGAACAAAGTGGCGGGCTCATGAGGGTTGGGCACACCTTCACCCGCCACTTCGACCTGGAGACACGGCAGCACGAGCTGTTCGGCATGGACCTCGGCGAGGGCCCCTCGCGGCGCGTCCTGGTGACCGGTGCCGTGATCTACGCGGTCTGGGTGGGTGGACTGCTGCTCATCTTCGGATTCCCGTCGAAGTTCTTCTTCACGCTCTACTTCGCGCCGCCCGCGCTCATCACGTTCTACGGGGCGCAGCGGTCGCGGCGTAACGAGCGGCGCTGGAATCTGACCCAGTGGGCCCTGGCGGCCCGCTATCTGACGGTGGGCCACCGGCCCGTCATCAACGGCGGGCGCCGCGCCGCCGACCGCAGCGAGTGGCTGCCCCTGCGGGCCCGGCTCGGTGAGCGGACGGACGACTTCCTGGCCCTGCCCGGGATGGGCGTCTTCGAAGGGGCCCTCGGCGGCGAGGAGCCCAAGGCCACGGCGGGCCGCCCGGTCAAGCTCGACACCCGCCCCCGGCTCTACGGCCCGGACCACGTCTACCGCGCGCGGATGCGGGGCCTGTCCGGCAAGGAGCGCAAGGCGGCCCAGCAGGCGGCGGCCCGGCAGAGCGCACAGCACGCGGCCCAGCAGGCATGGACGGGCCGCGCGCCCCACATGCCCGGCCCGAATGGCACGTAAGGGACCCGACATTGAAGTTGATCAAGGGCATCGCCCGTTTCCTCGGCGTCGAGGGTGACCGTTCGGCCCCGCCGCCCCGCTACGTCGCCCTCGCGGACGGCCTGGTCGTCACGGAGACGCACGCCGAGGCGTGGTTCGTCCTCTCGGGCTCCAACACCGACCTGATGTCGGAGAGCGCCCGTGACGCCGAGCACGACCAGGCGAGCAGCGCGCTCGCCCGTACGCTCTCCGGCTACGACTGCCACCTCAAGATCGTCTGGGCGCCGCTGAACTCCAACGAGTACCGGAACGAGGCGGACACCCTCTTCTCGGCGGGCAACTACGCCGAGTGGGCCGACGTCCGCGTCGACCGCCTCGACGACCTCGAACTCCCCACCCGCATCCTGCTGCTCGGCGTGCGCATCTCCGAGCGCTCCACCCAGGCCAAGGCCCGGGGCAGCCGGGGCGTGCAGGACGCCATGGGCATCGGCTCCACCTCCGTCTCCCCGAAGGAGATCGCCCGGCTCGACGCCCTCACCCGGCGCCTGGGCCGCCAGCTGGAGACCACGCCGTGGAAGGCCCAGCCGGCCACCGTCGAGATGCTGGCCTGGATGGTCGCGCGCGAGCAGCGCCGCGGCGCCCCCCTGCCGACGCCGGACGGCGATGGCATGATCACCGGCGCCCGGCTGGCCCAGCTCACCCGCGGCCGGGCGCTGCCCTACCCGGACCACATCCGCATCGTCGACCAGCGCGGCGAGACCACGGCGTGGACCGCGATCCTCACCATGGACGGCTTCCCGGAGGAGATGGAGTCCCCGGGCGCCGGCGAATGGCTGCGGGCCGTCGCCGAGATCACGTACGTGCCCGAGTACACGGACGACGACCTCGACCGGGACATCCACGTCAAGCCGGTCAACGCCGAACCGTCCGTCCGCTTCAAGGTCCTGCACAAGCGCGACGCGCTCAAGCAGATCGACGAGGTCCGCCGGCTCGCCAAGGAGCAGCGGCAGAGCGCCGCCAAGCACTCCGCCGGCGAGACCGCGCAGGAGATCGAGGAGACCGAGGAGACGATGACGGCCCTCTCGCGCGACATGAAGCGCGAGGACGTCACGCTGATGGAGGACCACCCGCGCCTGATCGTCAGCAGTGACGTTTCGCTGGAGGACCTGCGCAACCGCTGCGACGCCGTCATCGGCTTCTACGGCGGCCTCGGCATCGAGGTCAGCGTCGCGGCCGAGGAGCAGCGCGAGCTGTGGCTGGAGTCCCAGCCCGGCGACATGCTGCGCGTCCCGGACCTGGTGCACACCCGGACGGTCGGCGCCTTCGCCGGCTCCTGGTTCTGGGGCGGCGCCTCGGTCGGCGACGACACCGGTCCGATCATCGGCTATCTGACCGGCTCCACGCCCGGCGTCGTCCGCAACGACCTCACCGGCGGCTCCGAGCGCGGCGACGCCACGACCACGGCCTTCATCGGCCGAAGCGGCCGCGGCAAGACGACCGCGATGATGCTGTCCCTGCTGGACTCCGGCTTCCGCGGCTCGTTCGTGCTGGCCCTGGACTTCAAGGGCGACATGGGCGGCCTCGTCTCGTCCGGGCAGCGCTACGGGCTCAACGCCCACCTGATCGAGACGGGCGCCCAGTTCGCGGGCGTCGCCGACCTCTTCACCCTGCTCTCCGGGGAGAGCGCCGAGCGCGCCCAGACCGAGGTCCCGGCCCAGCTCGGCATCGCGCTGCCGCAGCACCTGCGGATGCGCGGCGCGGAGACCCCGATCCAGAGCGCGGTCAACGAGATCATCGCCGAGGGCGACCCGGCGACCTGGAAGGTCATCGAGCGGCTGCGGCAGTCCGAGGACGAGCTGAGCCGCGAGGCGGGCGACGCGCTCTACGAGCTGTCGCTGACCGGTCTGGGCGCGCCCTTCATGGGCAAGCCGTCCGGCACCACGCTGATCACCCCGACCCCGGGCATCTGGGTCGTCCAGGTCCCCGGCATCACCCTGCCGTCGCCGGACGACGACCGCGACGACTGGTCCGTCCACCAGCGCCTGTCGGTGGCCCTGGTCCACTCGCTGCTCGCCTACGGCATCAGCATGGCGGGCCGGAAGGACCTGCGCGGCCTGCGCAAGGTCGTGGCCGTGCCCGAGGTGCACGTCCTGACGGCCACCCGCGAGGGCAGCTCCTTCCTCCAGTACATCGCCCGGGTCGGCCGCGCGCTGCACACCGCGCTGGTCGTCGACACGCAGGACCCGGAGTCGCTGGCCAGCCTCACGGGTCTGGTCGAGCAGATGACCACGGTCTTCGGCTTCCAGCTGACGACGGCGGAGCAGCAGGACGCGCTCGCGGCCCTGCTGGACCTGCCCAAGGGCCCGCACACGCGCCAGCTCATCCAGGCCATCGGCGTGGACGTGACGCAGGAGATCCGCCACGGCCACTGCATCATGCGCGACCGCCGCTTCAGCAGCGCGACGGTGCAGTTCGACGTGCCGTCGCTGGAGATCCTCGAGCTGCTGAGCACGACCCCGAAGACGACCGGCGCCGGGGCGGCACAGGAACCGGTCTCCATGAGCAAGTCCGAGCCTCAGGGAGTCAGCGCATGAAGCGAATGACGGCCGCGGCGGCGGTGGTCGCGTCGGTCCTGGTGGTCACCGGGTGCTCGTCGTCGCACGGTGACGGCAAGGACGGCGGCGACGGCGGCAAGGACGGGAAGAAGCCCGGCGCCGGGGCGTCCAAGGAGCCGGACGCCTTCGGCAAGGACGAGGCGGCGATGAAGGCCGTGGCGGTCAAGTACCGGCAGGCCGTGCATCAGCGGGACTGGCGTAAGAAGTGTGAGCTTTTGACGCAGCAGGGACGGGACGGCAAGTCCGTCGACGAGTGCGCGGCGACCAACGTCGCCAGTGAGCCCGGTCCCCCGGCGACGGTGACGGTCGAGGGCACGCCCGAGACCGTCCCGGCGAGCGGGAAACACATCGCCGGAACCGGTCTGATGGTCACCACGACGTCCGACGGCAGCGACGGCCGCCATGTCGAACGAGTCGCCCTGCGCATGGTCAAGGGGGGCGGCACGTGGCTGGTCGAGCAGGACGCGGACATCTACGACTCGGAAGAGGGGCACGCCGATCCTGTCCGCGAGGCCCTCATGAGGTCCAAATGATCAGGATTCCCCGCTTCCGGAACATCGCGATCCCCATCGTGGGCGCCCTCACCACACTGATGGTGACGGGCGGGGCCGCCTCGGCCAAGGACTTCTCCAAGTACGCCCCCGCCGGCATGGGCATGTTGCTCCCCTCGCCCAACACCGTGCCGGCCGGACAGGACGGGACGCTCTTCGAGCGCTACAGCGGCAGCGGTCTCTACCAGCTGGACTACCAGCTGGGCTGGAAGGAGATCGGCTACCAGATCCAGAACGGCATCGCCATCATCTTCATGGGCCTGACCGTGCTGGTCGGCCTGGCCGCCGTGGTCGTCGTGCAGTGGGCCATCAAGTTCACGTCCGTGAAGCCGCTCCAGGACTCGATCGCCCACGCCATCTCCGGCGCCGCCGGAACGGTGGCCGAGACACTGCTCCCCTCGGCCCTCGCCGTGGGAGCTCTGGTGGCGTGGGCCAACCACAGAAAGGCCAACGGCAGCGGCCTGAGCCAACTGGGCTGGGTGGCCGCCTCGGGAATCCTCTCGGTGTCCTTGCTGACCACACCCCAGGTCTGGGTCGACGCCATCGACTCGACCCGCAGCGTCGGCAGTTCCGTGGCCATGGAGGCCGCCAGTGCCGGCATGGGCAAGGAGATCAAGCAGCCCATCGACATCAAGGGCAAGGTGGAGTTCAACGGCTCGGCGCAGGACAACATGCTGCGCCAGTCGGCCGACGCGATCTGGCGGTCGTACGTCGTGACCCCGTGGTGCGTCGCCGAATTCGGAAACCTCAATACGTGCAAGGAGTACGCCCAGAAGCTCTGGGACGCCAAGGGTGACGACACCGGAGGCCGTGAGAGCTGGCTCTCGGACAACGTGTGCTCCGACTGCGTGGGTGACCCCGCCGTCAACTGGCGCCAGGGCAAGAACGCCGGCCGCGTCCCGGTCACCATCGCCGCCTTCGTCTGCGTCGTCCTGTTCGCCGCCCTGGCCATCGCGCTGGCCTTCGCCTCCCTCGCCTCGCTCATCGGGGCGCTGATGCTGCTCCTTGCGGGAGTGGTCTTCGCCTGCCTGTGGGTCATCCCCGGCCGGCCACGGCAATGGGGCATGCGCTGGTTCGACATGCTGCTGGGCTTCACGCTCCAGTCGTTCGTCAGCACGATGGTGCTCGGATGCGTGCTGATCCTGAACACCGCGGCCGTCTCGATGATCGGCAGCCCCGGCGAGTCGGGGAAGTACGGCTGGTTCGCCGCGGCCGGCATCAGCATCACCAGCGCGCTCGTGGCGTTCAAGTTCCGCACCGTCATGGAGAGCATCGTCGGTGTCACCGGCGCCATGAGCCCGGGTGCGTCGGCGGCCGGCATGGCCATCGCCCGGGGCGCCGGGCGGATGGCCGGACGGGCCGGCGGCTGGACGACCGGCAAGGCCCTGAAGGGGGCCGGCTGGGCCGGTAAGCAGGCCGGCAGGGGCGCGGGCAAGCTCGCCATGGCGGGCGTCAGGAAGGGCGCGGAGGCCTTCGACGACAAGGTCTCCCACATCGGCAAGGCCGCGTCCATGGCGTCCTGGATGGCCAAGAACCCCGTTCCGCTCAGTGCGGGAGGCGGCAGGTCGGGCAACAGCCCGTCCCAGGGCGCCTCCGGTCAGCAGGGCGCGGGCGGCGGCCGGCGCAGTCCGGGCGCGGCGAGCCGTGGCGGCACCTACGGCGCCGGTGCCGGGCGGACCGTCGATCTGCCGGAGCGGCGTTCGACGCCGGTGGGAACCGTGCGTCCGCGCTCCGTGGCCGGCGCGGCCGCGCAGCGCGACAACGCCCGTAACCAGCCCCGCAACCAGCAGGGAACCCCGCAGGCCGGACGCGCAGGCACTGCCGCGCAGCAGGCGGCCGCGAACCGGCGGCACCCCTCGCAGTCGCGCCCCGGCGGCGGCAGTGGTCAGGACGGTTACCGCTTCCGCACGGCACCGAGGCCGCGCAGCGTGCCCCAGCAGCAGCGGATCAGTGACGCCCGCAGGACGGCCGTGGCGAATCGTTCCGCCTCGGGTGCCGCCACGGCGGCCCGCACGCCCGCGCCCGGCCGCCGTCGTAGGAGGAACTCGTGAGCAAGGCGGACAAGGCCCGGAATCCCGCCGAGTGGCGCGAGCTCCTCAAGGCCGGATACGAGTACCCGGAGGAGATCGAGCAGGCCCCGAAGCGCGGCCTGCGCCGCCGGGCCCGCAAGATCTACCGGCAGGACCAGAAGGCCGAGCTCAAGCGCCGCATCGCCGAGGACCGGCGCCGCGAGCCGGACACGGCCGGGGGAGCGATCATCCTGCTCATCGGCCTGCTGGCCTTGGGCCTGGCCGCCAACCACTGGTGGCCGGACCACGCCGGGGCCCCGTCGGGGGTGGTCCAGGCGGGCGGCGCGCCCGCCACGAGCACAAAGTCGTCGCCGGACCGGGGCGACGGCCCCGCTCCGGCCACCCCCTCCGCCTCGCCCTCGGCCAAGGCCGACCGCAGCACCCCGGAGAAGACCGCCGAGGGCTGGGCCCGCGCCTACCTGACGCGCAACCCGCCCGTGGACAAGGACCAGAAGGTCCCGGTCCGGCGCGCGGCTCCCTGGATGACCGACGCGCTGAAGGAGAACCTCGAGCAGTTCGACGACAAGTCCTGGTACCAGCTGGTGGCCGACGGTGGCGTGGCCACGGTGGACAAGGTCACCGTGGGCCCGGCCGACGACGACCGGGTGCGCAAGCAGGCGGACACCCCCACGCGCGTGTGGCGGAAGGTCACGGTCGACACCACCGTCACCGGCTACCAGAAGCACAACGACACCAAGGTCTTGCTGACCGAGATCACGCTCGGCTCCGACGGCTGGCGCGTGGGCAGGGTCCTGGGGGTCTGAGTCGTTGGACGGACGTGAGGCCCTCGCCATGGCCGCGGGGGGAGCCCGCCGTGCCCTGGCCGTCAAGCTCGGCATACCGGTCGCGGCCCTGTTCATGGCCTTCCTGGTCCTGCTCGGCGCGTTCGCGGGCATCGGCGGCGGTGCGGCTTCCGCCGCCGCCTGCGGCCAACCCGGCCAGCCGGCCGATGACGGGCCGTCGGGGAACGGCAGCGGTGGCGACGAGACGGGTGGAGCGGGCAAGGCCCTGCGCCAGCGCCAGGTGCAGAACGCGAAGATCATCGATCAGGTCGCCAAGGACGGCAAACTGCCCGGCAGAGCCACGCTCATCGCGCTGATGACGGCCCTGGCCGAGTCGGAGCTGGACAACATCGACCACGGGGACCGGGACTCCCTCGGTCTCTTCCAGCAGCAGTGGTCGACGGGCTGGGGCACCAAGGAACAGATCATGGACCCCAAGTACGCGTCCCACATGTTCTTCTTCGGCGGCGACAGCGGCGACCCGCCGGGCCTGACGGACTATCCGTGGGAGAACATGTCGCTCAACGACGCCGCCCAGAAGGTGCAGCGCTCCGGCTACCCCAACGCCTACGGGCCCAAGGAGACGCAGGCGCGCAGCATCGCCAAGGAAGCCGGCATCGATCTCGACCGCCCCGGCGACAACCACCCCGGCCAGCCGGGGAAGTCCGGCAACAAGAACCCCGGCGGCGATTCGTCGGGCGACAAGGACCAGGATCCCGACGACCAGTCGACGAACTGCAACACCAACACCGGCGCCGGACAGCCCGGCAAACCCGGCGAGCCCTTCCACGACGGCTCCGCCGGTTGGCCCGCCAAGGTCGCCAACCGCCGCTCGACGGCGGACGCCATCAAGTGGGCGAAGGCCGAGGCCGACAGCCACCGCGCGAACTGGTACCAGCGCTGCCTGGCCTTCACCGCCATCGCGTACGGCTGGAACGCCGCCGGCACCAACTTCGCCATCGACCACTACCAGGACGTCATGCCCAAGGACATGCGGCACGACGGCGACCGCAACCCGCCGCCCGGCGCGCTCATGTTCTGGGACACCGGGCACCGGGCTGGGCACGTGGCGATCTACGTCGGGGACGGCAAGATCGCGTCCAACGACATCGAAGGCAGGGGCGAGATAGCCATCGTCCCGGCCACCGAGATCGAATCGAAGTGGGGTGCCAAGTACCTGGGCTGGTCGCCCCCCTACTACCCCAACGCGGGATGATCCGAGTGATGATGGTGGTGCGCCGGAACCGGAAGGGAACCGACGGTAAGTAAGGATTGGCCATGCCTGTTGTGACGGACCTCGACTCGGTCCCCCTGACGCCCGTCTACACGATCGTCATCAGCACCACGGGGGAAGCGACCATCGACGGGGAGCAGGTCGAGCACCTGCCCGGCCAGGACGCGCGCACGGCGGCCCTCGCCGACATCCGCGTCCGGGCCGCCCGCCGCGGGCATCCGGTGCGGATCAACGCCAAGGAGCCGGACGGATCCGTCTGGCCCCTGATCGTCGATCACGACGGTGCGGTGACGCCGCTGGACGCGCCGCACCCGGCGGCGCTACCCGCCGCCCCGTCACCCCTCCGGGAGGAGCGAGCCGCACCGCTCGACCCCCATCACGCCGCCGTGCTGGGCCGGGTCGTCGCCGCCGAACTGCGCGGCGACCTGGCCGCGGCGGCCGAGGCGGCCGAGGAACTGGAGACGCTCCTGGCCGCCGACCTCGGCCCCCTCCACCCCCACACCCTGGGGGCCCTGGCCACCCGTGCCTGGCTGTCCCTGCTCCAGCGGAACGACTGGGCGGCCGCCACCCGCCTCCACCTGCTCACGGCCGAACGCCGGCACCAGGCCGGCGCCCCGGACACCGAGACCCGCCGCGCCGCCCGCAACGCCCACGCCGCCTGGGACCGTCTGCGCACGCTGGACCCCGCGTCGGCGGAGGCGCTGCGGCCGGAGCTCGGGCGGGTCGCCCATCTGACGGCTTAGCGGGTGCCGTACATCCTCTAGTCGTCACCGTCGGCGTCGATCGTGCCGCTGCCCTTGCCGGGCGACCGCAGCACCGTGAGCAGTGCAGCGGCGATCACGGAGACGATCAGCATCCAGCGGGGCACGTCGTCTGTGTCGTCTGTCATGACCGTGATCGTAGGCGGTGGTCCTGCTCCGCCGGTGAAGCCGGCGAGGGCCGGCACACGGGTCAGGAGGAGAGGGCGTCCGCGGCGGTGGGCCGCCAGACCGTGACGGCCGGGGCGTGGACGTAGGTCTTCAGGGGGACCTTGACGACGTCGCCGCCGTCGAGCCGGACGGTCAGGGTGCTGGTGCCGCTGCCGTTGCCGGGGGCGTCCTGGCGGTCGAGGGACACGCCCTCGTACTGGGCCTGACCGGGATCGAGGATGTTGGGTCCGCCGCCGATACCGTCGGGGGCCTCGGCGGCGATCCTTCCGTCGAAGGTGACGAGGCCGATGATGCCCAGGTCGCAGCGTTCACCGCTGGTGTTGCGTGCGGTGATCAGCAGGTGGTTCAGCGGGTGGGCGAAGGGCGTGGCGCTGACGGTGAGCTGAGAGGCGCGGCAGAACGGAACGCCGGCCTGCGACGCAGAGGAGCCCTTCGCGTGGGAGGGGAGACCGGCCGCCCGGTGCTTGGCCGCCGAAGGCGCGGAGGAGGCGGAGGTGCGCGCGGTGGAGGCGGCGTCGGTGCGGTGCGTGCCCGCGGACGGCGCAGCCGGGGCGGCGGGCGTGGCGGTCCCGGAAGCGGCACCGGAAGAAGCGGAGGACGGGCCGGCGCACCCGATCAGGGCGGCGGATCCGAGGACGAGGGCGGCGCAGGCGGTGAGGGTGCGGGATGCGGGCATGACGGTACTTCTCCTGCCGGTGGGTTGTGTCTGATCGGCTGACGGGGCAACAGTGCGGCCGATTCCGTCCCACTGGGGGCGGTAGCGGGGAAGCGGGAACCATGAAACGGTTCCACCCCGTCTCACCTGCGAGAATGACCGAGTCTGGAACGCCGGTCCGGGACGAGGGTGAGGGTGGGGATGGCCGCGGAGACCGATCGGTTCGCCGAGCTGATGCGTGAGCTCAAGGAACGTTCGGGCCGCAGCTACGGCGTACTCGCGAAACGACTGCACACCAGCACGCGGGCCCCGGCGATGACCTCGTCGAGGCGGCGGACGTGGTCCGCGCCCATCCTGCCGGTGCCGATCACGGCGACCCCGAGTGTCTTCTGCG
>NZ_JBFAPH010000134.1:0-16564 GCF_040675635.1 Streptomyces sp. NPDC049577 | reverse complement strand
GCCAGCCGGCCCAGCCGCCAGCGCACGGGGCGCCCGTCGAGCGCCGTCAGCCGGACGCCCAGGGCCCGGATCGTGTGCCCGCCCCGGCCGTGCGCCAGGGAGCCGGCCCGGACCGTGACCGTCGTCCAGCCGCGCCGCCCCCGCGCGGGCAGCACCCCGGCCGGTACCGGGTGGAAGCGGTACGGCTCCTCCAGCGCCACCGCCAGCTCCACGCGGACGCCCGCCGAACCGGGGTCGGTCCGGTGCGCGAGCTCGACGACCGTCGAGGGCGACAGCGGCAGCCGCACCGCGTACAGCTCGACCGTCGTCGCACCGGTCAGCGGCCCGTCCACGAGCAGGCTGCCGCCGCCGTGCCAGGCGTCCGCGAAGTCGAAGCCCACGGCGGGCCGGGTTCCCGTGGTGTGCACCACCCAGCGGCGGCCCGGCAGCCGGTCCTGGAGCCCCAGATGGTTCCAGGGAGCGCCGGAGACGGGCCTGCCCCCCTCGAACCAGGCGAGGCCGTGCCCGGTGTTGAACGTCGTGGCGAACGGCAGCGCCGTCACGGTCGAACGGTCGGCCACGGACGCGGCGGGCGGGCGCCAGGGCCCGTCGCCGGGCCGTGCCGGATCCCGGTCCGCCCCGGACCAGAAGCGGTCGTCGCGCGCGTGGAAGGCGGCGGGTGTGCGCGCGGACGCCGGCAGGCTCTTCCACGTCCACTCGGGCCGGTAGAAGCCGAGCGAGACGGTGTGCGCCCGGTCGGCGGGCACCACCGCGTCCCAGTCGACCCGGGTGTCCCAGCCGTTCGCCTCCACGTCGATCCCCGCCCACAGCTCGTACCGGCTGCGCCCCAGGCGCTCGGCCAGGGCGCCGGAGGCGTCCAGACCGGGCCGCCGCCAGCCGAAGTTGACGAACATCGTGTCGGCGGCACGGAAGAACGCGGAGTTGCGGCCGTTGAGCTCGTTCTGCCAGGCGACGTCCCCGGTGATGGCCATCGCGTCGTACCAGGTGACGCGCAGGCCCTCGCCGTGCGCGCGAAGGTGGCGGACGAAGTCGCGCATGTCCGCGCCGAGCCGGGCGTCGCCGCCGTCGGTCTCCGCGTTGAGGAACCAGCCGTCGAAGCCGTACGCGCGGGCCACCCGGATCAGCTGGTCGGCGAGCGGAAAACCACCCCGCGCGTCGCGCCGTACCAGCTCCTGGGTCCACCGCAGCTGCCCGCCGTACGCCGTCGGCGGCAGGAACACCGTGCCCAGCACCGGCACCCCGTTGCGGTGCGCGGCGTCCACGACGGGCGCGCCGGGCGCCAGGATCAGCCCCTCACCGGCCGAACCGCCCCAGAAGACCAGCTCGTCGAGGTACGCCCAGTGCGTGAGCGCGTAGAAGTCGGCGGTGGCCGATCCCTGTGACGGATTGCCGGACGTCGGCGCGAAGGAGACGAGCGCGCTGACCCGGGCCTGCCCGGCCCGCGCCGTCCCGTTGACCGGCGCCGGCGTGAACCGCCCGGCGAGCGGCACGCTCGCCCGGTTGAACGGCAGGTCGGCGTCGTCCTCCGCCCGCCAGGCCCGCAGGCTCCGCCACCGCACCCCAGGCGGCGGCGAGCCGGAGGGCAGGCTGCCGGGGTACCAGTAGGAGGCGTACGGCTGGAGATCGACGGGGTCCGCCGCGGCGGGCGGGGCGGACACGACGGCCGCCGCCACGCCGGCGACCCCGGCGGCGAGCACGGCCCGGCGGGTGACGCCGCTTGTGAATTCCTCTGTGAACTCCTCGTTCATGCCCGCACCTGCTTCACCGTCAGCACCTCCGTGATCCCCCGCGCCGCCAGGTACTCCGCGTCCGAGGCCCGCTGGGCCAGCACCACTCCCGGCCGCCCACCGCCGGAGGCGACCCGCATCCACGCGTCGAAGAACGCGCCCCCCGGCGCGCACTCCGAGCGCCGCGGCGCGGCGACCGGATCGCCGACGTCCACGGCCAGGGCGACCCGGCGCGGGCTCGCCGCGCCGGCGCCCCTCTCGCGCCACTCCCGGGCACACCGCGCGAACGCCTCCCCGGCCGGCTTGACGCGCCGCCCGGTGGTGAGCAGCCCCAGGCCGTACTCCAGCTCCGGGAAGTCCGCCAGGGACCGGTCGACGTCGTGGGAGCACCACCACGTGACGCCCCAGAGGCCGGGACAGTCCAGCACGTGGGAGAGCGTGGCCTCGGTGAACGCCGCCGCCCGCTCGGGCGGCACGTGCGGTGACGGCGCCCCCACCTCCTGGAGCCACACCGGCCGCCCGGGATCCACCGCCCACGCCTTGGCCAGCTCGACCGTGTACGCGGCGTGCAGCTCGGTGGCGGCCCCGCCGGGGCCGTGCCGCTGCGCGGTGCCGTCGAAGACCCAGGAGTGCACGGCGGTCAGCGCGCCGATCGTCGCCGAGTGCGCGGGCGTGAACGGGTGCGTGCCGTCGTACCAGGCGGCGTTGTACGAGGCGTGCAGATGCGTCCGCCCCGGCGCCGCCTTTTCGCAGGCGCCGAGCATCCGGCGCAGCCACCGGCCGGCCTGTGCGGCGGTGACGCGGTCGGGGTCGGGGTGCGGGGCGCCGGAGAACTGGTTGACCTCGTTGCCGACCGTCATGCCCAGGAAGTGCGGGCGGTCGGCGAGCGCGCCCGCGAGCACGGCCAGATAGGCGGCCTGCGCCTCCACGACGTCGGGGTCGGTGAAGATGTTGCGCCGGTGCCATGTGGTGGTCCAGGAGGGGAGGAAGTCGAAGCTGGACAGATGGCCCTGCAGCCCGTCCACGGCGACGTCCAGTCCGCGCTCGCCCGCCGCGTCCACCAGCGCCAGGAGCTGCTCGACGGCGCGCGGCCGGATCAGGGCGCGGTTGGGCTGGAAGAGCGGCCAGAGCGGGAAGACGCGGACGTGGTCCAGGCCGAGTGCCGCGATGGAGTCCAGGTCGGCGCGGATGTCGTCCAGGTCGAAGTCGAGCCAGTGGTGGAACCAGCCCCGGCTCGGGGTGTAGTTGACGCCGAAGCGCATGACAGACGCGTCCCTTCAGCCCTTGACGGCGCCCTCGCCGACGCCGCGGAAGAAGTACCGCTGCAGACAGGCGAACATCACGACGAGCGGGGCGACCGCGATGACGGTCCCGGCGGCGACCAGCCGCGGGTTCTGCTGGAAGGTGCCGTGCAGATGGTCCAGGCCGACCGTCAGGGTGAAGCGGTCGGAGTCGGACAGCACGATCAGGGGCCACAGGAAGTCGTCCCACGCCCCCATGAACGCGAACACCGCCACCACGGCGAGGGTGCCGCGCACCGACGGCAGCGCGATCCGTGTGAACCGCTGCCACACGTTCGCCCCGTCGACGACCGCCGCCTCCTCGACCTCGTACGGCAGGTTCGCGAACGCGTTGCGCATCAGCAGCACGTTCAGCGCCCCCACCGCCCCCGGGAGGACCACGGCGGTGAGCGTGTTGTTCAGCCCCAGGTCGCGCACCATCGTGAACTGCGCGACGACGATGGACTCGACGGGCACCAGCAGCGCCATGACGAAGACCAGCCCCGCGATCCGCCGGCCCCGGAAGCGCAGCCGTGCCAGCGCGTAGCCGGCCATGGAGGCGCCGACGAGATTGGTCAGCACGCTCGCCAGCGCGACCTTCAGCGAGTTCAGGGCGTAGTCCCAGACGGGGATGATGTCCGCCACCTCCGCGTAGTTGCGCAGCGTCGGGTGGGCGGGCAGGAAACGCGGCGGCGAGGTGTAGACGTCCTCGGTGGTGCCCTTCAGCGACGTGGACAGCTGCCAGAGGAACGGCCCGACGGTCAGGGCCAGCAGGCGAGCAGCAGCAGATAGCGCAGCGCCGTCTCCCACGGCCGCGCCCGGGTCACCGCCCGGCCTCCCGGCGGCCGGCCCGCAGCACGAGCAGCATCAGCGCCAGCGTGACGGCGAAGACGACCAGGGAGAGCGCCGAGGCGTAGCCGACCCGCCCGCTGAGACCGGTGCCCGTCCGCTGGACGAGCATGACCAGGGTGGTGTCCTGCCCGGCCGGGCCGCCGGTCGGACCCGCCAGCAGATAGACCTCGGAGAACACCTTGAAGGCGGCCACCGACGACAGTGCCCCGACCAGCATCATGGTCGAGCGCAGTGCCGGCACGGTCACGCTGACGAAGCGGCGCAGCGCGCCGGCCCCGTCGACGGCCGCGGCCTCGTGGAGTTCGCGGGGGACGTGGGCCAGCGCCGCCAGGTAGACGACCATGTAGTAGCCGAGCCCCTTCCAGACCGTCAGCGCCATCGCGGCGAACAGCAGCAGCCACTCGTCGCCGAGGAAGTCGACGGGCCCGGCGCCCAGGGCGCGCAGGATGCCGTTGACGAGCCCGCGGTCGTCCAGCATCCATCCCCAGATCAGCGCCACGACCACGACCGAGGCCACGACCGGCGTGTAGAAGGCGGACCGGAAGAAACCCATGCCCGGCAGCCGACGGTGCACCAGCAGCGCGAGCAGCAGCGGCAGCAGCACCGCGCACGGCACCACGAGCAGGACGTACAGACCGCTGTTGCGCAGGGCCACCAGGAACTGCTCGTCGTGCAGCATGTCCCGGAAGTTCCGGGCGCCGACCCAGGAACCGGGGGACAGGGCACGGGCATCGGTGAACGCCGTGTACACGGTGCTCAGGAACGGGTAGAGGGAGAACGCGGCGACCACCGCCAGACCCGGCAGCAGGAACAGCCAGGGGCTGAACGGACGGTGCGTACGGGTGCCGGACCGGCGCGCGGACACCGGGCTCAGCCCTGCTTGAGGAGTCTGTTGCTCTGTTCCACGGCGTCGTCGAGCGCCTTCTGCGGCGATTTCTTTCCCTGGAGCGCCCTGGCGACCTCGTTGCGCAGCACGATCTTCATTTCCTCGGTCATCACCACCGGGGTGTAATTCACCGCCCCCTTCAGCATCCTGGCGGACGCCACCCGCACCCGTCCCTCGTCGCTGCCGTCGTCCTTCGTCCAGTACGCATCGTCCAGCGAGCCCCGCGTGCTCGGAAAGACGGCCACCTGGTGCGCGAACGCCTCCTGGTTCTTCCGGTCCGTGACGAAATGGGCGAACGCCACGGCCGCCGCCTTGTGCGCGCTCCGGTCGTTGACGGCCAGCCCCATCACGTACATGTTCGGCCGGCCCGTGTTGTTGGGTGCGTCCGTGATGCCGAGGTTGCGGTACAGCGTGGGGGCGTTCTTCTTGAAGGTCTCCAGATCGTGGGCGCTGCCCGGATTCATCGCGACCTTCTGCTCCAGGAATTTCTGCCCGGACTTCTCCGGGGTGTTGGTGAGCGCCTGGGGGTCCAGCCCGCCGTGGTCGTGGAGCTCCTTGTAGCGGGTCAGGAGTTCCACGCCCTTGGGCTCGTTGTACGTGAACCGCGTGGCGTCGTCGTTCATCAGCCGCACGCCGTACCGGCCGAAGTCCTCCACGGACGGGGTCCCCGCGAGCGTGGCCGTCCTTCCGCCCGACTGCCGGGCCAGCCGGTCGGCCACCGCGAACAGCTCGTCGTAGTTCTTCGGCGGCTTCTCGGGATCGAGACCGGCGTCGCGGAAGAGGGTCTTGTTGTAGAACAGCGGCCCGGTGTTGAGGTACCAGGGGAAGGAGTACGCGCCGCCCAGCCCCGGCAGGACGTTGCCCTGCCACGCCTCGTCGGTGTATTCCGCCTTGAACTTCGCGGCCGCCTTCTCCTTGTCCAGATTCGTCAGCAGCCCCGCCTTCGCGAGCGGATAGGACAGATCGGGGGAGACGTTGACGACGTCCGGCAGGGTGCCGGCGGCGGCGTCGGCGCTCAGCTTCTCCGCGTAGTTCTCGGCGGGCTGGTCCCGCCATTTCACCGTGACGCCGGGATTCTCCTTCTCGAAGTCCCTCACCAACCCGTCGAAGTAGTCCTTGAAATTCGCGCGCAGATTCCACGTCTGAAAGGTGATGGTGCCCTCGGGCTTCCCCTCCGCACTCGATCCGCCGCCGCCCGCATCACCTCCCCCGCATCCGCTCAACGCCAATCCGGTGACGACAAGAGGCAGGAGTGCGAGGGCGGTTCGCCGGGTTCTCCCGGACAGGGGCATGCGCGATGCGGGCATGGCCGACGAGCTCCTTCGATCGGGCCGCGAGGGGGCCGGGCGGGTCAGGAGGCAGTCAGCACCTTCGTCCCGTGCGGAACTCACGTCAATACGTCCGGCAGGACTTTCGCCCCGTCACTAATGCGCTTTAGTCTGAGCCGTACCCCGGCCCGCACCCCGGCCCGCCCGTACCCCCGGCCGGTGGCCGCCGAACGCGCCACGAGGAGGCAGCGCATGAGCCGTACGCCCGCCCGGCGTCCGACCATCAAGGACATCGCGCGGCGCGCCGGCGTCTCGGAGAGCGCGGTGTCCTTCGCCCTCAACGGCCGGCCCGGCGTCTCCGCCGCCACCCGCGAGCGCGTCCGCCGCGTCGCCGACCAGCTCGGCTGGCAGCCCAGCACGGCCGCCCGCGCCCTGTCCGGCGAGGGATCGGCCACCGTGGGGCTCGTCCTCGCCCGGCCCGCCAGCACCCTCGGCGTCGAATCGTTCTTCCTGCGGCTCGTCTCCGGCATCCAGGAAGCCCTCGCCGTCCGCCGGCTCGGGCTGCTCTTCCAGGTCGTCGAGGACCTCGACGCCGAGTGCGCCGTCCACCGCCGCTGGTGGGCCGAGCACCGCGTCGACGGCGTCCTCGTCGTCGACCCGCGCGAGGACGACCCCCGCCCCGCCCTGCTCGCCGGACTCGGCCTGCCCGCCGTCGTCATCGGCGCACCGGGGGACGGGCGGGAGGACCCGCCGGGCGGAGCCGTCTCCCGGCTGTGGGCCGACGACGCAGCGGCCATGGCCTCCGTCGTCGACCACCTCCACACGCTCGGCCACCGCCGCATCGTCCACGTCGCCGGCCTGCCGGACCTCGCCCACACCCGGCGCCGCATCGCGTCCCTGCGTGCCGAGGCCGCCCGCCGCGCCCTGCCCGAGGCGACCTCCGTGACCACGGACTACTCCGACGCCCAGGGCGCCGAGGCCACCCGCCGGGTGCTCGCCGCACCCCATCCGCCCACCGCGATCGTCTACGACAACGACGTCATGGCCGTGGCCGGCCTGGCCGTCGCCGCCGAGCGCGGGCTGGCCGTGCCCCGCGACCTGTCCGTCGTCGCCTGGGACGACTCCGTCCTCTGCCGCACCACCCACCCCCCGCTCACCGCCCTCGTCCGTGACACGGCCGCCTTCGGCCGGCGCGCGGCCGAACAGCTCGTCGCCCTCCTCGACGGCGGCCCCGCGCGGAGCGTCCAGGACGTGCTGCCCCGGCTGGAGCCCCGTGGCAGCACGGCACCGCCGACCGCCGGGCCGCTGCTCAGCGGTGCCGCACCAGCGGAAACGGCAGAGTCTCCCGGATCGACAGCCCCGTGAGGAACATGACCAGCCGGTCCACCCCGATCCCGAGCCCGCCCGTCGGCGGCATCGCGTACTCCAGGGCCCGCAGGAAGTCCTCGTCCAGCTCCATCGCCTCGGGATCACCGCCCGCCGCGCGCAGCGACTGCGCCGTCAGCCGCCTCCGCTGCTCGACCGGGTCGATCAACTCCGAATAGGCCGTGCCCAGTTCGGTGCCGAACGCCACCAGGTCCCAGCGCTCCGCCAGCCGCGGATCCCTCCGGTGCGGGCGGGTGAGCGGCGAGACGTCGGTCGGGAAGTCCTTGTAGAAGACCGGCAGCGTGGTGCGCTCCTCGACCAGCCGCTCGTACATCTCCAGCACGACGTCCCCGCGCCCGTCCTCCGGCCGGTACGGCACCCCCGCCAGATCGCAGTGCCGGCGCAGCACGTCGATGGGCGTGTCCGCGTCGACCTCCTCGCCCAGCGCCTCGGAGACGGCGCCGTAGACCGTCTTCACCGGCCACCGCCCCCCGATGTCGTGCTCGACCCGCTTGCCGTCGGCGTCCGCCCGCACCGCCACCGGCGCCCCGTGGGCGGCGACGGCGGCCGCCTGGATCAGCTCGCGCGTCAGCTCCAGCATCACGTCGTAGTCCGCGAAGGCCTGATAGGCCTCCAGCATCGTGAACTCCGGATTGTGCTTGTACGAGACGCCCTCGTTGCGGAACGTGCGCCCCAGCTCGAAGACCTTCTCCATGCCGCCCACGCACAGCCGCTTCAGGAACAGCTCCGGGGCGATCCGCAGGTACAGGTCCATGTCGTAGGCGTTGATGTGCGTGACGAACGGCCGGGCGTTCGCCCCGCCGTGGACCTGCTGGAGCATCGGCGTCTCGACCTCCAGGAAGCCCCGGTCCAGCAGGGACTGCCGCAGTGCCTGCACCGCCGCCCCGCGGGCCCGCACCGTCCGCCGCGCCTCGGGGGAGACCGCCAGATCCACGTAGCGCATCCGCACCCGGGCCTCCGGGTCGGTCAGGCCACGCCGCTTGTCTGGCAGTGGACGCAGGCACTTGGCGAGCATGCGGACGCCCGTGACGAACACGGTCAGTTCGCCCCGGTCCGTGGTGCCCACCTCGCCCTCGGCCTCGACATGGTCGCCGAGGTCGACCTGGCGCACGAACCGGCGCAGACACTCCGGGCCCGAGCCCTCGCGGGTGAATGTGAGCTGCAGATCGCCCGACCAGTCGCGCAGCACGGCGAACGCCACCCCGCCGTGGTTGCGCAGCAGCAGCACCCGCCCCGCGACGGTCACCCGCTCGCCGGTGCGCGACCCGGGCGGCAGCCCGGGATGGGCGGCGCGGATCGCGCCCAGGGTGTGCGTACGGCGGGCGTCGACCGGGTACGGATCGACACCCGCGTCCCGCAACCGCTCCAGCTTGCGCCGCCGCACGCGCACCTGTTCGGGCAACCCGGCGAGCTCGTCCGCCACGGCCGTGCCCGCCGTCTCGACCGCCAGGCCCAGCTCGGTCAGCGAGGGCAGCCCGGCGGTGGAGGCCGGCCGGGCGGCCGGACCCCGGGGCCGGCCCCGGCTCCACATCCTGCGCAGGCTCGGCACGGCGACGAAGCCCTCCGCGATGCCCGCGGCCAGCCCGATGCGCGCGAGGGCGCCCGCGTCCGCGTAGCACAGGAAGCGCGGGTGCCACTCGGGGTTGTACTTCACGTTCGAACGGTAGAGCGCCTCCAGCTGCCACCACTTGGAGAAGAACAGCAACAGCCGCCGCCACAGCCGCAGCACCGGTCCCGCCCCGATCCGCGCCCCTTCCTCGAAGGCCGAGCGGAACACCGCGAAGTTCAGCGACACCCGCTTGATCCCGAAGCGCCCCGCCTGTGCGCACAACTGGGCGACCATGAACTCCATGACCCCGTTGGGCGCCGCCCGGTCCCGGCGCATCACGTCCAGGGAGACCCCGTCCGTGCCCCACGGCACGAACGACAGCAGGGCGATCATCCGGCCCTCGGCGTCGAAGGCCTCCACCAGCAGGCAGTCGCCGTCCGCCGGATCGCCGAGCCGCCCCAGCGCCATGGAGAAGCCGCGCTCGGTCTCGGTGTCCCGCCAGGCGTCGGCCCGGCGGATGACCTCGCCCATCTCCTCGTCGGTGAGCGCCGAGTGACGGCGGATACGGGTGGTGGCGCCGGTGCGCTCCACGCGGTGCACGGCCTGCCGGGTCACCCGCATCTCGCGGCCCTCCAGGTCGAAGGAGGCCACCTGGAGGATCGCCTCGTCACCCAGTTGCAGCGCGCCCAGCCCCGCCCGGGTGTACGCGCGGGCGCCGTCCTCGCTGGCGCCCATCACGGCGGGCTGCCAGCCGTACCGGCCGGCGAGCTCCAGCCAGGCGTCGATCGCCGGGCCCCAGGCCTCGGCGTCGCCCAGCGGATCGCCCGAGGCCAGGCAGACCCCGGCCTCCACCCGGTAGGTGACGGCCGCCTTGCCGCTGCGGGAGAACACCACGGCCTTGTCCCGGCGGGTCGCGAAATAGCCCAGCGAGTCGCGGCCGCCGTACCGGCCGAGGAGGGCGCGGATACGCGGCTCCTCGTCGTCGTGCAGGGCCGCCTCCAGGCGCTGCGAGCGGAACAGCGCCATGGCCGCGTTCAGCAGCGCCAGTGCCCCGAAGAGGCCGAGGAGGAAGTAGACCCAGTGCGGCGGGTGCCCGGTGAAGTGCCGGCCGCTGACCAGGCCGCCGCACACCTTGTTGGCGGCGAACAGCAGCCGGTTCCCGGCGCCGCGCTCCAGCGAGCCGGGGAAGGCCGACACCAGGCCCCAGCCCACCAGGGTGGCCACCGCGAGCCCGGCCACCAGCACGAGCAGGGCGCGCAGGAACGCGCCGCGCCGGGAGGCCGCGTAGAACTCGCGCCGGGCCAGGAGCAGCAACGTCATCGCCGCGACGCACAGCACCAGGGACGGGATCGTGTCCAGGTAGCCGACCGCCAGCAGCAGCGCGTCCGCGAACAGCAGCAGGGCGAGATAGCCCAGCACGAACCACAGGGTGACCCGCTTGCGGGCCGTCATCGCGGCGGCCAGGAGCAGCAGGAAGACGGCGTAGGCCAGGTTCGGCGCGGTCGGGACGGTCAGGGTGTCCAGGGCCCGGGTCAGCGGGGCCGCCGCACGCCGGAGCGGGGGGATCAGCGACGTGATCGCGCAGAACACGCCCAGCAGACCGAAGAAGATCGCGAATCCGTTGGGCACCCGGTGCAGGAACCGGCGCCAGGCGGACGCCCGCTCGCCGTCCTCCGTCGTCTCCTGCACCATGGCGGGCCCGTGCTCCCGGACTGTGCGGCTCATTCCGCCAGCCTAGGCACGGCGCCGTCGCGTCGCCCGTCGAAGGCCGGGCCGTGGCGTTCCCCGGCCACACCCGGTGACGGACTGCTGCACCTCAGGCCAAACCAGCCCGAAACGGTGAAATCCCACCCGGATGGAGTATGCCTGCCACATGGGTATGAGCGGTGCAATGAGCAAGACTGGCGCACACCACACCACTCCGCCGAGGAGGTCCCCATGGCCATTTCGATTTCCGTGGTCCTACTGCTGACCGTCATGGCGGTGGTGTTCATGCGCAACGGCGGCCTGCGCGTCTCCCACGCGGTCGTCTGTGTCCTGCTCGGCTTCCTGCTCGCGAGCACGAGCGTCGCACCGTCCATCACCGACGGCATCTCCACCACCGCCCAGCTCGTCAGCGGCGTCAGGCCCTGATCCGGCCGGCCCGTCGGTGCGACGGGGGACGGGTCAGGGCCCGGTCGCGGGGTCTCGCGGGTCAGCGGCCGATCTCGACGTCCTCCAGGACGCCCAGCGCGTCCGGCACGAGCACCGCCGCCGAGTAGTAGGCGCTCACGAGGTAGGACGAGATCGCCTGCTCGTTGATGCCCATGAAGCGCACGTTCAGGCTGGGCTGGAACTCGTCCGGGATGCCGGTCTGGTGCAGACCGACGACGCCCTGGTTCTCCTCACCGGTCCGCATCGCGATGATCGAGCTGGTGCCGGTGGGGCTGACGGGGATCTTGTTGCACGGCAGCAGCGGCACGCCGCGCCACGACCGGACCGCCGTCCCGAGGACCTCGATGTTCTTCGGGTACAGGCCCCGGTTGCTGCACTCCCTGCCGAACGCGGCGATGGTGCGCGGGTGCGCCAGCAGGTATTGCGTCTTGCGCCGCCGGGCCAGCAGCTCGTCGAGGTCGTCGGGGGTGGGCGGGCCGCTGCGGGTGTGCACGCGCTGGGTGGGGGCGACGTTGTGCAGCAGGCCGAAGTCGCGGTTGTTGACCATCTCGTGCTCCTGGCGTTCGCGCAGGGCCTCGACGGTGAGCCGCAGCTGTTCCTCCAGCTGGTTCATGGGCTCGTTGTAGAGGTCGGCCACCCGGGTGTGCACCCGCAGCACGGTCTGGGCGACGCTCAGCTCGTACTCGCGGGGGCTCGGCTCGTAGTCCACGAAGGTGCCCGGGATGACGGGCTCTCCGGTGTGCCCGGAGGTCACCGTGATGTCCGCCTCGCCGCGCTTGTTGCTCGGGGGAGTGGGGCGGGAGCCGAACTCCGCCACGTGCGTGCGCAGCGCGTCGGACCGGTCGGCGAGTTCCTGGAAGGTCTGACGGGTCAGGGTCAGCACGGTGCAGCGTGTGACCGCCCGGACGCTGAAGTCCCAGACGCCGTCGGGCTCCAGTGGCATGCGCTCGCCGAAGAAGTCGCCGTCGGCCAGCACGCCCAGTGTGGTCTCCTCCCCGTACTCACCGGGGGCGGTCCGGGTGAGCTTGCCGTGCACGACGAGGAAGATCTGGTCGGCGGGCGTGCCGGCTTCGACGAGGGTGTCCCCGGCGGCGTACTCGCGCTGGAGGAAACCGTCCGCGAGCGCCTCCAGCACGGGGCCGTCGTCGAATCCCCGGAAGACGGGCAGCTCGCCGAGCTCCGGGGGAATCACCCGGACCTCGGAGCCGGTCGTGACGAACTCCACGATGCCGTTGCCGACGGTGTAGGTCAGACGGCGATTGACCCGGTAGGTACCGGCGGACACCTGGACCCAGGGCAGGACCCGCAGCAGCCAGCGGGAGGAGATCCCCTGCATCTGCGGCACGGACTTGGTGGTCGTCGCGAGCTGCCGGGCGGCGGCCGTGCCGAGGCTCAGTCGCTGCTGACTCGTGGCCTCGGCGGGCTCCGGCTCCACGGACGTGGTCATATGAGGTGATCACCCATCTGTGCGGTAGGACTCGGCAAAGGGACATGGCGCGACGACACCCCGATAAGCCGGGCGGCGGCTGTGCCCGGAACCAACGGGCCCGCCCGGCGAATCGGGGGTGATGGCATGGCGGAGCGGAGGGGGCGGATCAGTGCCCGACTTCTACGCTCTCGAGAATTCCCAGGGCGTCGGGAACAAGTACGGCGGCTGAATAGTAGGCGCTCACCAGATACGACATGATGGCCTGTTCGCTGATTCCCATGAAGCGCACGGAAAGACTCGGCTGATATTCATCGGGAATTCCCGTCCGGTGCAGCCCGACGACTCCCTGCGACTCCTGGCCGGTGCGCATCAGCAGGATCGAGCTGATGCCCGAGTCGGTGACCGGGATCTTGTTGCAGGGGAAGATGGGAACACCGCGCCAGGCGGGCACCGAGTGGCCGTTCACCTCGGCGTTGTCCGGGTAGACCCCCCGGCGGTTGAACTCGCGGGCGATCGCGGCGATGGTGCGCGGGTGGGCCAGGAAGAAGGTGGGGTCCTTCCAGACGGTCGCCAGCAGCTCGTCGAGGTCGTCGGGGGTGGGCGGGCCGCTGCGGGTGTGGATGCGGCGGCGGAGGTCGGCGTTGTGCAGCAGGCCGAACTCACGGTTGTTGACCATCTCGTGCTCCTGGCGTTCGCGCAGGGCCTCGACGGTGAGCCGCAGCTGTTCCTCCAGCTGGTTCATGGGCTCGTTGTAGAGGTCGGCCACCCGGGTGTGCACCCGCAGCACGGTCTGGGCGACGCTCAGCGGGTACTCGCGCGGCGAGGCCTCGTAGTCCGCGAAGACGCCGGGCAGGACCGGCTCGCCCACATGGCCGGAGGCGAAGTCGATCGCCGCTTCCCCGTGCTCGTTCTGCGGGAGCTGCGATTCGGCGCGGAACGACTCGACGTGGGACCGCAGTTCGCCGGAACGCTCCTGCACCTCCAGGAACTCCCGGCGCGACAGGGTGAGCACCGTGCAGGCCGTGGCCGCGCGGACCGAGAAGTCCCAGTTGCCGGGCTCGGGGGCGGCCAGGGCCTGGTCACCGAAGTACCCGCCGCCGGCCAGCGTGGCGAGCACGGCCGGAGCGCCGTACTCGCCCTCGTGCTCCTTGGTCAGCTTGCCGTGGGCGATGAGGACTACCTGGTCGGCCGGCTGCCCCGCCGCCACGATCACATCGCCCGGCAGGAATTCCCGCTGGGTGAACCGGCCGGCCAGCTCCTCCAGCACCGCCGCGTCGGAGAAGCCGCGCAGCAGCGGCAGCTCGCCCAGCTCGGCCGGGATGACCCGGACCTCGGCCCCGGTGGTGACGAACTCGACCCGGCCGTCGCCCAGCGTGTGCGTCAGCCGGCGGTTGACCCGGTAGGTGCCGCCGGAGACCTGCACCCAGGGCAGCAGACGGAGCAGCCACCGCGAGGTGATGCCCTGCATCTGCGGCACGGTCTTGGTCGTGGTCGCAAGGTTCCGGGCGGCCGCCGTACTGAGGCTCAGCCGCCCGGGCGGATTCTCCGTACCGGCGCCGGATTCCGTTGCCGTCGTCATTGTTCGAATGCCCACCCAATCGATTCCGGAACTGCCCGTGACGGGGCCGTCGAGGAATTCCCGCCCGCCCCTTCGAAGTTAGCAGTGGAAAATGCCGGGTGCATTCACTCGAACGGATGGGATTGCTGACGATCTCAAGGTCTGACAAAACCACGAGGTCGTTGGATCCCCCCTGTGGGGGGACGCGGTGGATGGGTGACCGACCGGCCCGGCTCATCCGACGAAGACACCGATGCCGTTCGGCACGGGCCGCTCCGCGCCGCCCGACGGGTGGTTGCGCACGGTCGCGTGGGCGCTGTTCCGGCCGCGCGTGACCATGGTGCTCGAACCGCCGCCGTCGAGGTTGAAGGCGTCCACGGCGCCGAGCCCGCGCATCGTGCGGGCCAGTTCGGCCACCGTGAGCCCGGAGCGATAGGCCACCGCGCCGTCCAGCGCCAGCAGATACAGTCGCCGCCCGTGGTCCGCCAGCCCGGCCGCGGTCCGCACGGTCGAGGCCGTGCCGTCCAGCCCGGGCAGCGGCCGCCCGCCGCGCAGCAGCGGGAAGCCGCCCAGCGCACACCGGATGCCGTCGTGCCGGTCCGCACGCAACTCCTGCGTGATCCGCACCCGGTCACCGATCGACAGCCTGCGCAGCTCACGCGCCCCTTCCTCACGCCCCACCAGCACCGTCGTGCCGCGCGGGATCGTGCCGCGCCCCGGCGCCCGCGACGTGTCGACCACCCGGCTGCCCCGGACGGTCACCTCGTAGGTATCGCCCGTGCAGGGAGCCGACCGCCTGGTGTCCGTGCCGCAGGTCGAACGGCGCCGTGACGTTCCGCCCCACGCGGAGGTGAACGCGCCGATGCCGTCCACCGGCAGGGCGTACTGGTTGAAGCCGCTCAGCGGCAGGTCACCGTCGTCGGTGCGCACGGAGCCCTCCAGCGACAGCCGGTCGAGCCGGGCGGTGCGGTCGGTCCCCACGGCGAGTACGTCCTCCGTGGTGACGCCCGACGGCATCGCCGGGCCGAACCGCTGCCCGTCCGGCACCGCGGCCTTCAGGGCGTGCCCGCCGGCGACGGCGGGCCCCACCGGCGCGCCCGTCACCTCCACCCCGGGGTGCTGGGTCTCCGTGATGTTGAAGAAGTCCCCGTTGACCGCGCCCACCGCGCGCCGCCGGTCCGCCAGCTCGGACATCGCGGAGCGCGCCCCGACCGCGCCCGGGTACAGCAGGTCCACCGAGACCCGCCGCTCGCGCAGGTCGATCGTCAGCAGATGCCCGTAGGCGGGGCCGTGCGAGGCACGCAGCGAGAACTCCCGGTAGGTCACCCCGGGCGCGATCGCCGAACGCGCGCCCAGTAGCAGACCGGGATCCTCCCGCACGTCGGCCCGCGCCGTGCCGCCGCCGACCACCGAGACCCAAGCCACCAGTACCGTCAGTACCGCGCGTACGCGGTGTCCACGTCTACTCACCGTCACCCCAGAGGTCCCGTCAACTGTGCCATGGCGCAAGGGACTTCACCATGCCCCGAAAGAACGACAGGGGACGCCCGGCCGACGGCCTGGGCAACTCTCGACACGTCCCTGTCAATCGGCCCGGAGGGCCCGGATACTCGCAGTCGTCAGCCAGCGCAGCCCGCGCGTATTCGCCCACCGCACCGGGAGGAACCGTGACCCCTCGCTCGCGCCGAGCCGCCGTCCTCACGCTCGGGGCCGCCCTCGCCGGAGCCTTCGCCTCGCCCGCCGTCGCGGACGGCGCCGGCCGCGCGGAACGGACGCGGCCCCCGCTGCGGCACGCCCACGCCCACAACGACTACGAGCACCCGCGGCCGCTCGCCGACGCGCTCGCGCACGGCTTCAACAGCGTCGAGGCCGACATCTGGCTCGTCGGCGACCGGCTGCTCGTGGCCCACGACGCGGACCGCCTCGATCCGTCCCGCACCCTGGAGTCCCTCTACCTGGAGCCGTTGCTGCGCAGGGTCCGGGCCAACGGCGGCCGGGTCTACCGGGGCCACGACCTCTCCCTCCAGCTGCTCGTCGACATCAAGTCCCCGGGAGACCCGGCCTACCGGGAGCTCTCGCGTCATCTGCACCGCTACCGCTCGATGCTCACCGTGTGCGACGGCGGCCGGGTACGGCGCGGCGCGGTGACCGCGGTGGTCTCGGGGGACCGCGGGGCGAGGGCGCCCATGGAGGCGGAACGGGTGCGGTACGCCTTCTACGACGGCCGTCTCACCGATCTGGACAGCGGCGTCCCCGCGTCGTTCGCGCCGCTCATCAGCGACAATTGGGGCCGGAACTTCACCTGGCAGGGGGTGGGGCCGATGCCGTCGCGCGAGCGGACCGCCCTGAGACACATCGTCGCCACGGCGCACGCCGCCCGCCGGCAGGTGCGGTTCTGGGCCACGCCCGACGAACCGGGAGCGGCCCGGGACGCGGTCTGGAGGGAGCTGCTGGCCGCCGGGGCCGACTATCTCA
>NZ_JBFAPH010000133.1:0-16636 GCF_040675635.1 Streptomyces sp. NPDC049577 | reverse complement strand
CTCGTGGATGTGCTCCTCGATATAGGGGTCCCCCTGGAGCTTGGGGTTGAGGATGATGGCGGCCGCGGTCGTGGTCTGCGGCTGGTCCTCCGGGAGGGCGTAGCCGCCCGCGAGACCCTTGCGGTCGTAGGCCGAACCGGGCTGCTTGTCGCCGTAGCGCTTGGTGACGAGCTTCTGGTAGGCGGCCAGGGTGACGCGCGGCTTGCCCTGGAGGGCGACGCCCGCCTCCTTGTTGAGGGGCTCGACCTGGCCGTCGGCGGTGAGCCGGTACCAGGCGTGGAGCTGGGGCTCCATGAAGGTGTGGGCCTGGTCGGTGCCGCGCTCGGCGGCGTTGATGTCGGCGTCGCCGTCGCGGATGCCCGCCAGCTGCCAGGAGCCGCCACCGGACTTGGGGGCGAGCAGGACGGCCGCCTGGTGGCCGTCCGTGGCCGCGACGCGGGAGGCGAGGTAGGACAGGTGCAGGGCCGAGCCGGCGGTGGCCTTGGTCTTTCCGGCCACGAACTCGGGGGAGAGCTCGTAGAACGGGACCGGCTTCTTGAGGTCGAAGCCGGGCGCGGTGGCCGGGGCCTGGGCGAGGCCGCGCCGGGCGCCGCCGGCCGTGCCGCCGTCCGCGCCGCCGCCCGCCGGGGCCTGGTGCTCGGCGGCGGTGAGGAAGCGGGAGACGGTGTCGTGGACCTGGCCGGAGCGCAGGAGCTGCTGCGCGGCGGCGTAGTCGGTCGCGGCGGGGACGGCGGGGCCGTCCGCCGCCTGAGCGGAAACGGTTCCGCAGAGGGTGGCGGCAGCGGCGGCGGCGAGAGTCACGGCGGCGCGTTGCGGGATACGGGCGATACGGTTCATGGTCGGTCGTCTCCTCAGCCGTGGATGCCGATGCGCGTGTGGGTCCACCGGAACGAGTTGTTCGCGGAGTAGGTGTTGTAGTTCCACCACGTGTACGTCTGCGTGCTCGGCCACGGGTCACCGACGGCGATCATGTTGCTGCTGCTGTCGTACCCGTAGATCACGTTCATGTGGCCGCCGCCGGAGGTCCAGCCGATGCGGACGGCGAAGGGACGGCCGTTCGCGACCTCGGTCTGGGTCTCGGCGAAGGAGGCGTTGCGGTACAGGTCGCGGCCGGTGTTGTGGAAGCCCATGTAGTAGAGGGCGTTGGCCATGTCGTCGAGGGTGGCGGGCTGGTTGTTGCAGTCCAGCTGGCTGTTGGTGGCGGCCAGGCGGCAGAAGTCGTACTGGCTGTAGCCGGTGTAGCCCCAGTAGTTGGCGATGGTCAGACCGGAGGCGTCCCAGCACCACTGGTTCTGGACCTGCTTCTGCATGCTGATGTTGAGGGCGGTCCAGTTGGCGGGCCGGGTGCCGTTGCAGGCCGGCAGCCCGCCGGTGTCCTCGCGGATGAACGCGTCGGCCATGTAGAAGGCGCCGGACCAGATCCAGCGGTTGTTGTTCTCGACGGTGTCGCCGGTCGTCCGGCAGACCATCGCGATGTGGTCGCCGACGGCCGACGAGCCGGTGACGCCGGCGGACAGCGACGGCAGCGAGCGCTGGTTGACGGTGCTGAAGTTGCCCTGTCCGCCGGTGACCGTGCCGGTGACGGCCGCCTGGGCCTGCGGGCCGAGGCCCAGCAGGAGGCCGCCGGACAGCAGGGCGACCGCGGTGGAGGCGAGGGCTTTCCTGCCCGCCATGAGACGGGCCGGTATGCGGATTCTGCGCATGGGGGGTTCCTTCGGGGTTACGGGTTCCGGCGGGCGCGGCGGCGCAGCAGCCACAGGGCGGTGCCCGCGGCGGCCACGGCCGCGGCGGCGACGCCGATGGTCACCGCGGTGCCGGACGTCTTGCCGTCGGTCGAGTCGTCTTCGTGGGCCGTGGCGGGGCCGGCCGCCGCGTGCGTGGCCGCCGGCGGGCCGGCCCGGGTGCCGGCCGGGGCAGCGGGAGCCGCGGGGGCCGCGGACGGTCCCGTCAGGGACGCGGCCGTCACGTCGGCCTGGGTCTCGGTGCGGCCGAGTGCGGGGAAGGCCGTCTGGGCCGTGATGGTCCAGTGCCCGGCGGGCAGCGCCTCGGCGGTCGTGTAGGTGCCCGGCTTGCCGGGGACCGGGACGAACCGCCAGGGCCCGACGGTGGTGCCGTCGGCGGAGGTCGCGCTGAGGGTGCCGGCGACCGTCTCGTCGACGGGGTCGCCGTCGTTCTCCCAGGTCGCCGTGGTGACCGGGTGGCCGGCGGACACGCCTGTCACGGTGAGACGGATGGTGTCGCCGTGGGCGTGGGCGGTGGCCGCGGATCCCAGGACGAGCAGTCCGGTGAGCGCGGCGGCCGCTGCCGTGGAGCGGCGATCGGGCATGAGGGGTGCTCCGGTTCCGGTGGTGCAAGTGGTGCGGTGCGCGAGGGGTGGGGGGAGTGGCAGGGAGTGGTGTGGGGGAGTGGGCAGGGGCCGGGTGGGGCCGGCCCCTGCCCGGGGGTGGGGGGTCAGGAGGCCTTCTGCACGGTCCAGACCTGGTAGCCGGAGCTGTCGGGGTTCTGGAGTTCGAGCAGCCAGGCGCCGTAGTACGGCCGCTTGCTGACGCCGAGGACGAGCGAGCTGCCCTTGGCCGTCAGGGCGGTGCCGTCGGCCCGCTTGGTCAGCCGCCACTTCTGGGAGTCGCTGCCGGAGCAGGGCTGCTGGGCGACGTACTGTCCCTGGACGGCGTCCCCGAACTGCAGGCACTTGCCGGACGCGACCGAGCGCAGGCGCAGGTCGCCGTTGCCGGCGTCGTCGAAGTACCACTGCTGGCCGGTGTAGCCGTTGGGCTGGGAGCCGACGAGGACGGTGCCGTCCGCGGTCTTGCTGCCCCACATCTCGGCGGCGAGACCGGTGTAGCCGTTGGTCATCGAGTACTTCGCGCCGGCCGTGGTGGTGGCGCCGGCGGGCCGGGTGTGGAACTTCACGGCCTGGCCGGGCCTGGAGTCGTGCCCCGCCTTGTCGCGGACCGCGACGGACACCGTGTAGTCGGTGTCGGGCCGCAGGTTGTAGATGCGCGCCGCGTTCGGCTGGACCCAGGCCAGGTACTTGCCGTCGAGCAGCAGCTGGTACCAGGCGGCGGACGGCGCGGCCGGCCAGTTGACCACGACCGAGTCGGACGTCAGCTGTCCGACGACCGGGACGGGGCCCGTGCCGGTGCTGCCGGTCGGGTTCGGCGTCGGGGTCGGCGTGGGACTCGGGTTGGGGTTCGGGTTCGGGTCGGGCCGGGTGCCGTTGCCGGTCATCAGGAACTGGTTGTTCGCGACGTTCCAGTGCGTGGCCAGGTAACTGCCCGCCCGCGGACTGGTGTTGTAGTAGTCGTCGTGGTTGCAGTCCAGACGCTCGTCCTGGCCGCGGTCGTGGCAGACGTCGCGCATCGCCGGGTAGTAGGGCGCGTCCGAGTAGCACATGATGTCCCACTCGTCGGTGCAGTGCGCGGCGCGGCTGCTGTTGGGCGCGCTGTTGTTCACCGCGCCGAGGTTGTGCCCGAGCTCGTGCGCGGCGGTCGAGCCGCTCCAGCAGCCCGAGTCCGTACGGCCGTACGAGGGACCGAAGTTGCTGAGGTTGCTGGAGTCGGGGCGCTCGTCACCGTTGAAGGTGCCGATGCCGCAGTACACCTTGGCGTCCGCGAAGATCATGTACTTGCGGTCGCGGCGGTCGAAGCCCTTGTCCGCGAGGGCGCGGTTCATCGCGCCGAACTCCGCGAGGGCCGAGTCCGGGACCTCGACGTTGAGGACGGACGGCGTGCAGTCGGCGCCGGTCACGAAGCGGATGTGCCGGACGCCGCCGGTCTCCTGGGCGCTGGCGTAGTAGATGGTGTCGGCGTCCGTCGCCCAGGTGCGGAAGGAGGCGAGGTACTGGGCGTACCGGTCGTTGCCGGGGCCGTGCACGTACACGACCTGGACACGGTTGCCGGTGGTGCCGTCGCCGTCGCACTGCACGGTCTGGCCGGAGGGGCCGGCCGCCTTGCCGGAGGTGGGGCCGCCCTTGGGCGTGCCGGGCGGGGTCTTGGTGGCGGGGCTGCCCAGCAGGCGGGCGTCGACGGAGGCGGTGAGCCCGGCCGTCGGCAGTCCGGTGGACGGCTTGTCGGAGTCGGTCCGGCCCGTCACGCCGGCCGTCGCGCCGGTCTTCGTGCCGGACGAGCCGTCGGAGGACGTGTCGTCCTTGCCGCCGGTGAGGTCGCCCGTCTCCCGCGTCGTCGCGACGGGGCGGGTGTCCTTGGTGATGTCCACGCCCTTGGGGGGCTTGTCGGGCCCGTGCGTGCAGCGGCCGTCGGCGGTCTTCAGGACGCCGGTGCAGCGGTCGCCCTTGGGGGCGGCCCGTAGACCCGCGTAGACCATGCCGTGTGCTCGGTCGTCGCCGGGTATTCGGGCCACGGGCTCGGGCGTCTCGTCGTGCGCGGGGGCCGCCGCCGGGCCGGATTCCGCCGCTTGGGCGGCGATGACGGGCTGGCGGGAGTTTTCGTGGGTGAAGACGCCGCCGAACGCCGCCGTACCGCCGAGCGCTCCCGCCGCGACGGCGACGGCGGCGACGAGCATGCCGCGTTTTCGCCGCTTCTGCTGGACCTGTCTTCTGCGACCGGGCAAAGCCACTCCTCAATTTCGTGGGGGGAGTTGTGGGTGGCCGGAAGTGTGCCAGAGCGGAAGCGGTGTCAGACAGAGCCGTTATGTACGGGGAATTGATGGAGGGTGTCGGAGGAATTCGACCGGCTGGTCTAAATACCGGTCAACTCAGCTTTCGTACAAGTAGGTTGACGTGGCGGGAGGCAAAGGTCTATTCCAATCCGAAGGCCATTTTCGATGCCCGTCTTAATAAGATCGTTATCACGGAATAAGTCGTTCCATTTGTGTGCAATGGCACAGCGTGATTCCACTGTCACCCTTGGATGATTTCCCCGAAGAAAAGCCTTGGGGTAACCGCAGGTAAGTCTTATGCGGCGCAATTGCGCCGGACTCGGGCATTCCGGCCGGGCATGCGTGCGGGGTGTGCGCGCACCCTCACGATGCGCGCACACCCCGCTTCGAAGCCGCCGCCGTCCCCGGCGGTCCGTCAGGTCAGCTCGGTGACCTCCAGGTCACCGTCCGCGTACTGCCGCCGCAGGACCTTCTTGTCGAACTTGCCCACCGACGTCTTCGGAACCTCCGTCAGCACCGTCCACCGCTCGGGGAGTTGCCAGCGGGCGACCCGTGCCGCGAGGAAGGTGCGCAGCGCCTCGAAGTCGGGCTCGGTACCGTCCTTGAGGACGACGGTGGCCAGGGGGCGCTCGCCCCAGCGCTGGTCCGGGACGGCGACGACGGCGGCCTCGGCGACCCCGGGGTGGGCCATCAGATGGTTCTCCAGCTCGGAGGAGGAGATCCACTCGCCGCCCGACTTGATGACGTCCTTGGCGCGGTCGGTCAGGGTGAGGTAGCCGTCGGGCGTGATCGTGCCGATGTCACCCGTGCGCAGCCAGCCGTCGGGGCTGAACTTGTCCTCGGGGCGGAAGGGCTCGCCGTTGGCCCCGCCGTAGTAGGCGCCCGCGATCCACGGGCCGCGCACCTCCAGCTCGCCGGCGGACTTCCCGTCCCACGGCAGGAACCGCCCGTCGGGGCCGGCCAGCCGGAACTCGACCGAGGCGGGCAGCCGCCCCTGGGTGACGCGGTACGGCCACTCCTCCTCCGCGTCCAGGCCCGGCGGCGGGAAGGCGACGGAGCCCAGCGGCGAGGTCTCGGTCATACCCCACGCCTGGACGAGCCGCAGCCCGTGCCGCTCCTCGAAGTCCCGCATGAGGACCGGCGGGCAGGCCGACCCGCCGCTGATGACCGTGCGCAGGGAGGAGACGTCGCGCGGACGGGCGTCGAGTTCGGCGAGCAGGCCCTGCCAGATGGTCGGCACGCCGGCCGAGACGGTCGGGCGCTCGGCCTCGATCATGTCGGCGAGCGGGGCGGGCTGGAGGAAGCGGTCGGGCATCAGCAGCGACGAGCCGGCCATGAACGCCGCGTGCGGCAGGCCCCACGCGTTGACGTGGAACATCGGCACGACCGGCAGACAGATCTCGGACGGCGTCAGCCCGAAGGAGGCGCCCGCGTTGACCTCCATGGCGTGCAGATAGATGGAACGGTGGCTGTAGACCACGCCCTTGGGGTCGCCGGTCGTCCCGGACGTGTAGCAGAGGGCGGCGCCCTGCCGCTCGTCCACGTCCGGCCAGTCGTAGACCTCGGCCGGCTGGGCCGCCAGCAGCTCCTCGTACCGGTGCACCCGCGGCCGGCAGCCGTCCAGCAGGGACAGGTCGCCCGGGCCGGCGACGACGACGTGCTCGACGCCGTCCAGGTGCGGCAGCAGCCCGGCGAGCAGCGGCAGCAGCGAGCCGTTGACGATGACGACGCGGTCCGCCGCGTGCCGGATGATCCAGGCCAGCTGCTCCGGGGGGAGCCGGAGGTTGAGCGTGTGCAGCACGGCGCCCATGGACGGGATGGCCAGATACGCCTCGACGTGCTCGGCGTTGTTCCACATCAGCGTCGCGGCGACGTCCCCCTCGCGGACGCCGAGCCCCTTCAGGGCGTGGGCGAGGCGCGAGGAGCGGGCGCCGATCTCGGCGAAGGTGCGGCGTTCCGGCCCCGCGTCGCCTCTCCAGGTGATGACCTGTGCTTCCCCGTGGACCGTGGCCCCGTGGGCCAGGATCCGTGCGACGGTCAGCGGTACGTCCTGCATCGTGCTCTGCACCGGGGTCCTCCCCTGATCTGCGCGGTCGGTGCGCGAGAGTGGTTCCCGGCGATTCTGCTGTCGTTTCCGGCGGTAAGTCACTACGGCGGGCGCCGAAACCAGGCCATCGTGGCGGATCCACCGCCGGACCGGCGGGCGTCCCGCTATGCCAGGCCGGTCAGGCGGCGGGCCGCGCTGCGGACCGAGGCGCGCAGCCGGGCCGTGTCCTCCTCCGTCTCGCCGATGATGATGCGCCGCATCTGCGGCTGCACGGTGGCCCAGGAGGCGAGCGCGATGAGCATGAAGAGCAGGTCCTGCGCCGGGATGGCCGGGCTGATGACGCCCTTCTCCTGCGCCTCGGCGAAGACGGCGATCTTGCGGGCGTAGTGCTCCCGGCGCTCCTCCTCGTGCGGGATGCCGCCGGTGCCGTACTCCAGACCCTCCCAGAAGACGAGCCGGATCAGCTCGGGGTGAGCGGCGTGGTAGTCCATGAGCCGGTCGATCCAGCCGTCGGGGTCCTCGGCGTCGACCGGGATGGCGACGGCGAGCTCCATCAGGCGCTTCTCCAGGACCTGGGAGAAGAGCTCGGCCTTGTTGCCGAAGTACGCGTAGATGAGCTGCTTGTTGGCGCTGGCCTCGCGTGCGATGCGGTCGATGCGCGCGCCGGCGATGCCGTACGCGGCGAACTCGGCGCTGGCCGCTGCGAAGATGCGGGCCTTCGTGGCCTCGGGGTCCCTGACTGCTCCCATGCCCCCACGGTAACCAACTATTTGGTTGACAGGCGAGGGCGGCCGCGCGAGAGTGTCATAACCAACCAGTTGGTTACAACAGGGGGAGCAGTACCGCTCATGACCACCGCCACCCGGCCCGACGCCGCGGCGCACGCCGCACCGGCGACAGGAACCGCACCCGCACTGGCGCCCCGTGGAGGGGGCGGCGCGCTCCTGGCCGTCATCACGCTCTGCACCGCCGTCACGGCGGCCAACATCTATCTCGCGGCCCCGCTCCTCGGGCTGATCGCCCGCGAGTTCGGGGCGTCCCCGTCCTCCGCCGGGTGGATCGCCTCGGTCGCCCAGCTCGGCTACGCGGCCGGGCTGCTCTTCTTCGCGCCGCTCGGGGACACCGCCGACCGGCGCCGGCTGGTCGGCGTGCTCTCCGCCCTCGCGGCGGCGGCCCTGATCGCGGCCGGGCTGGCGCCCGGACTGCCGGCGCTGGGCGCGGCGGTCTTCGCTGCCGCGGCGGCGACGGTCGTGCCGCAGCTGCTGGTGCCGCTCGTGGCCGAGCGGGCACCCGCCGAGCGGCGGGCCCGGCACGTGGCCGGGGTGGTGGCCGGGCTGTTCACCGGCATCGTGGCGGCGCGCGTGCTCGGCGGGATCGCCGGCCAGGCGTACGGCTGGCGCGCGGTCTTCCTGGGCTCGGCGGCGCTGACGCTGGCGGTCGGCCTGCTCACGGCCGTGCTGCTGCCCGCCGAGACCCGGCCGCGCCGGGCCTCGCGGCCGCTCAGGACCATCGCCGGGCTGCCCCGCCTGCTCGCCTCCGCCCCCGAACTGCGGGCGGCCTGCCTGCGGCAGGGCGGACTGTTCGGCGCGTGGAGCTCGCTGTGGACGACGCTGTCGCTGCTGCTGACGGCGGACCGGCCGTTCCACCTGTCGACCGGCACGGCGGGCCTGTTCGGTCTGTTCGGGCTGACGTCGACCCTGGTCGCCCCGGTCTCCGGCAGCCTCATCGACCGCTTCGGCCCGCAGCGCGTGGTGACGGGCGGGTACGCGCTGACGGCCCTCTCCCTGCCGCTGTTCTGGCTCGGCGGCCACCGCCTGTGGGCGCTGTGCGCGGCGGCGGTGCTGATCCATGCCGGGCTGATGGCGGGGCAGGTGGCGAACCAGACGCGTGCGCTGTCCGCCACGGCGACGCCTGCGGCGGCGAACACGGCGTACGTGGTGGCCGCGTTCATCGGCGGCGCGGCGGCGTCGGCCCTGGCGGGCCCGGCGTTCGCGCACTGGGGCTGGAACGGGGTGTGCGCGATTGCCGCCGGCGCGGTTCTGCTGGGCTGGTCGGGAGGCCGGCTCGCTGCGCGAGGCTAAGCGGATTCGCCTCGCTGGGCACTGCCGGGCCGGTTGCATGGGGCTGGGCGCCGTTGTGGCGGGGGGAGTTCCGGGGGGAAGCCCCCCGGCCCCCGGAGGGTTCTGCCCCCTATGACGCCCTCCTTCGGGTTGGGGGAAGGAGGGTCAGGTGCGTGCCCGGCCTTCCGGTGCGGCGGCCGTTCGTCGTGGGGTAGGCGGGGGTGGAGCCTGCCGGGCGCCAGGGGGTGCCCAGGCGCTTCGCCGTGTACATCGCCTCGTCCGCGCCGCGCAGCAGGTCCGAGAGCCCGGCACCGGGGCGGAAGCCCGCCCGGCAGACGCCGATCGAGGCGCGCGGGGACAGCGTGACGCGGCCCGTGTCCAGGGGCGCGGACAGCCGCGCGGTGAGGTCGTAGCCCAGCTCGGCGTCCAGATCGGCGCCCGGGGCGAGCCGTACGACGGCGGTGAACTCGTCGCCGCCCAGACGCGCCGCGAAGCCGCCGCGCTCCGCGCACCAGGCGCCCAGGCGGTGGCCGACCGCGGCGATCACCTGGTCGCCGACGGCGTGCCCGTGCGTGTCGTTGATCCGCTTGAAGCCGTTGAGGTCGAGCAGCAGCACGGCCGCGTGCGGATGCCGGATGGCCCGCAGCGCGCGCCCGGTGAAGGCGTCGCGGCACATCAGACCGGTGAGCGGGTCCGTCCGGGCGGTACGCAGCCGACGGGCCAGGAACCAGACGTGCGTCACCCAGCCGACGGTCGGGGCTGCGATGGGCAGGGCCTGGAGTATGAGGTTCATCGGGCACCTTCCTGGATGAGCGGACGGTCGGACGGTCGGGCGGGCGGCGGCGCGACGGGCCGACGGCCCGATCGGCAGTTCGGGCAGCGGATCGGGCCGTCACTGCTGGAGGTCCCCCGTTTGCCCGCGCGGCGCTCGCCCCGGGTGCCGGAGGGGCGCACACCCCGTCACCCCTGCCGAAACGATTCGCTACAGCTGAGGCGGGGGCTTCGGGAGAGAGGCGTGTGAGGTGCGGGGCCCGTTGGCGGGATTCGGTGGAGTAGTGGTGGTTTATTCGGAGACGGTCATGCTTGCGAGGGAATGCGGTGAGACGGGAGGTTCGGTGAAGATTCCGGGGGCAATCTGGAGGCGCGACGTCGAAACCACAGCCGAGGCGGACGGCCAACCGCGCGGCGACGACCAGTAGTTCGGTTCTGGAGGAAAGACATGGCACGCACCCGCACTGCCGCCCGTGTATGCACCGCCCTCGCGGCGCTTCCGATGGCGGTCCTGTTCATCGCCGGCGTGGCGCAGGCCGACCCCGGCGAGCAGGTGGCCAACCGGGGGGCGAGCGTGGCCGCCGCGGACCTCGTCGGCAGCGGCGTCGGGCGGAACAACCACGGCATCTCGACGACCGAACAGCAGGTGGCCGCGGGTCGCAACGCCACCAACCAGGCCAATACGGCGAGCGTCAGCCGCTCCGGCCACACGGCGATCCGCCAGGACAACATCCGTCTGACCTTCTACAGGATGTGGTGAGCCGGGTGCGCTCCCCCCGCCCCCCGGGGAGTCGCGCTGGATGAGCGAGAGTGGACAGGGTCTGTACGAACCGCGCGGCGGCACTCCGGTGCCGCCGCGCGGTTCGTCGTGCGCACCCCCGCCGCCGAGCGGCTCCCTTGACAGCGACAGGTGCCTGACGGATCGTCAGATATGTGAGCGACGACGAGCTCCACCGGCGGCTCGCCTCGTACGAGGGCCGGGCCGCGACCGTCTCCGGACGGGGCCCCGACCCCGTCGATCCGGCCATGATCAGGCACTGGTGCGAGGTCATGGGCGACACCAACCCCGCCTACAGCGGCCCGGAAGCGATCGCCCCACCCGCCATGCTCCAGGTCTGGATCATGAGCGGCCTCTCCGGGCCCACGGCCCGCTCGGCGGTGTTCGACGAGCTGTTCTCGCTGCTGGACGCGGCGGGCTGCACCGCCATCGTGGCGACGGACTGCGAGCAGGACTATCTGCGCCCCCTGCGCCCCGGCGACGTCATCACCTTCGACTCGGTCATCGAGTCGGTCTCCCCGCGCAAGGACACCCGGCTGGGGGCGGGTCACTTCATCACCACCCGCACCGAGATCCGGGCCGGCGGCGAGCTCGCGGGCGTCCACCGCTTCCGCGTCCTCAAGTACGCGCCCGCCGCGCGCCCGGCCCGCGAGGCCGCCGAGCGGCCCCGGCCCGTGATCAACCGGGACAACGCGGGTTTCTGGGAGGGCGTGGCCGGCCGGCGGTTGCTCATCCAGCGCTGCGACGGCTGCGGCAGGCTCCGTTTCCCCTGGCTGCCCGGCTGCGCGGACTGCGGCTCGGCGCGCTGGACCCCGATCGAGGCACAGGGCACCGGGACCGTCCACTCGTACGTCGTCATGCACCACCCGCCCTTCCCGGCCTTCGACCCGCCGTACGCGGTCGGGCTGATCGAACTCGCCGAAGGTGTACGGATGATCAGCAACATCACCGGGGTGCGCCCGCCGGAGGTGCGGATCGGTATGCCCGTCCGGCTCGAGTTCCTGCGGGCCGGCGGGGAGCAGTGGCTGCCCGTCTTCCGCGCGGCGGAGGAGGGCCCGTGACCGTCCGGACCGGCCAGGAACTGGCGCCCCTGACCATCCCCGTCACCCGCACCCTCGTCGTCGCCGGCGCCCTGGCCTCGCGCGACTTCCAGGACGTCCACCACGACCACGAGGCCGCGCGGGCCAAGGGCTCGCCCGACATCTTCCTCAACATCCTCACCACGAACGGGCTCGTCGGCCGCTACGTCACCGACCGGCTCGGCCATGACGCCGTCCTGCGCCGGATCGCCATCCGGCTGGGCGTCCCCAGCCACCCCGGCGACGAACTCGTCCTCACCGGACGGGTCACCTCCGTGACGGCGGGCGCGGACGGTGCCACCGCCGAGGTCGCCGTCGTCGGCACCGGCCGGCTCGGCCGGCACGTCAGCGGCACGGTCACCGTCTCGCTGCCGGAGGCCCGGTGAGTACGCTCGGCGGCCGGGCGGCCGTCGTGGGCATCGGTGCGACGGAGTTCTCCAAGGACTCCGGGCGCAGCGAGCTGGCGCTGGCCGCCGAGGCCGTGCGCGCGGCCCTGGCCGACGCGGGCCTCGCGCCGGGCGACGTGGACGGCCTGGTCACCTTCACCATGGACACCAGCCCCGAGATCGCCGTGGCCCAGGCGACCGGCATCGGCGAGCTCTCCTTCTTCTCCCGGGTGCACTACGGCGGCGGGGCCGCCTGCGCCACCCTCCAGCAGGCCGCGCTGGCCGTCGCGGCCGGCGTCGCGGAGGTCGTCGTCTGCTACCGCGCCTTCAACGAGCGCTCCGGCCGCCGTTTCGGCGCGGGCGTGCGGCAGCGGGAGCCCTCGGCGGAGGGCGTGGCGCTCGGCTGGGGGCTGCCCTTCGGACTGCTGACCCCCGCCTCCTGGGCCGCGATGCACGCCCGCCGCTACCTCCACGCCCACGGCCTGGCGCCCGAGGTGCTCGGCCACGTCGCCGTCACCGCCCGGCGCCACGCGGCCGTCAATCCCGCCGCGTACTTCCACGGCCGGCCGATCACCCTCGCCGAGCACGCCGCCTCCCGCTGGATCGCCGAACCGCTGCGGCTGCTGGACTGCTGCCAGGAGACCGACGGCGGTCAGGCGATCGTCGTGACCGGCCTGGACCGCGCCCGCGCGCTCCGGCACCCGCCCGCCGTCATCACCGCCGCCGCGCAGGGCGCCGGCCGGGCGCAGGAGCAGATGACCGGCTTCTACCGGGGCGAGCTCACGGGACTGCCCGAGATGGCCGTCGTCGCCCGGCAGCTGTGGCGGGACGGCGGGCTGCGGCCGTCCGACGTCGACGTGGCGATCCTCTACGACCACTTCACGCCCTACGTGCTGATGCAACTGGAGGAGTTCGGTTTCTGCGCGCGCGGCGAGGGCGCGGATCTCGTCGCTGCCGGCACGCTGCCGCTCAATACGCACGGCGGTCAGCTGGGCGAGGCGTATCTGCACGGCATGAACGGCATCGCCGAGGCGGTCCGCCAGCTGCGCGGCACCTCGGTCAACCAGGTCCCGGGAGCGGCGAGGGTGCTGGTCACCGCAGGAAGCGGAGTTCCCACCTCCGGGGTGCTTCTCGGGGCAGACGGATGAACACCGGGCGTGTCGGGACCAAGGCCCCTCTAGCCTGCCCCTTGACTCGGCCGCATGGACCGACGGCGAAAGATCATCGGATATCTCGTCGCTCTGACGGCGGCAGTCGTACAGCTGGCCGTTCAGACGACGCCGGCCTCGGCCGCCGGCCCGGGGGGCGACGGCTGGGGCGTGCCCGTCAAACGCACGGCCACCGTCTTCAGGGGGCACGGCTTCGACACCTGTGAGGCACCGCCCCTGACGACGCTCAGCGCCTGGCGGAACTCCGACTACCGGGCCGTCGGCGTCTACTTCGCCGGCCGGGCCCGCGCCTGCCCCCGCCAGCGCTGGCTCAGCTCCGCCTGGCTGACCGGCGCCCGCGACCTGGGCTGGAAGGTGCTGCCCGTCTTCGTCGGCTCCCAGTCCCCGTGCGTGCGCGCCTCCAACAAGCGCGGCTTCCTCATCGGCGACGACCCCTACGACCAGGGCATCGACGAGGGCCAGGAGGCCGTGCGCGCCGCGGGCGCCCTCGGCATCGTCAGCGGCAGCCCGCTCTACCTGGACATGGAGGCGTACGACGACAAGGACGACGACTGCGCCCGCACCACGCTCTCCTACATCCGGGCCTGGACCGCGACCGTCAACCGCTTCGGCTACCTGTCCGGCTTCTACAGCAGCGCGGAGTCCGGCGTACGCCACATGGAGCGCGCCCGGCGCAACGGCACGGACGACCTGCCGGACGTCGTCTGGTTCGCCCGCTGGCGCGTCCCGGGCAACACGGCCGGCGAGCCGGTGCTCTCCGCGAGCGCGTGGGCGCCGCACCGCCGCATCCACCAGTACGCCGGCAACGTGACCGAGACCTACGGCGGCCGTAAGCTCACCATCGACCGCAACCTGATCGACGCGCCCGTCGCCGTCATCGAGTGAGTCACCGGGTGATGAGCGGCCTCCCCCTCCAGGAGGTGGGGCGTTCCCCACTCCTACGACCTGAGGGGGACCGCTCTTTTGCACCTCCGGCCGATCCGGGGTGTGCCGGCGCGCTCCTAGCGTTGAGGCATGACAACCACGACGCCTGTGTGCACCAGCGCCTCGACTGCCGTGTACCCGTCGTTCGCCTCCTACGTACGGGCCCGCGGCCAGGTGCTCCAGCGCACCGCCCGCTCGCTCACCGCGAACCCCTGCGACGCCGAGGACCTGCTGCAGACGGCGCTCACCAAGACGTACCTGGCCTGGGACCGCATCGAGGACCACCGCGCGCTGGACGGCTACGTCCGCCGGGCCCTGGTCAACACGCGCACGTCCCAGTGGCGCAAGCGCAAGGTCGAGGAGTTCCCCTGCGAGGAGCTCCCGGAGCGTGACGGGGCGCCCGCCGCCGACCCCGCCGAGCAGCAGGCGCTGCGCGACGCGATGTGGCGGGCCGTGCACCGGCTGCCGGACCGGCAGCGGGCGATGGTCGTCCTCAGGTATTACGAGGACATGACCGAGGTGCAGACCGCGGAGCTGCTCGGCGTCTCCGTCGGCACGGTCAAGAGCGCGGTCTCCCGCGCCCTCGGCAAACTCCGCGAGGACCCGGAGCTGGCACAGGCGGCGTAGGGCCGCGGGCCCCGTTCCGCGTGCGCACCGGGCTGGGCCGGGCCCGGCACCGCCGGGCTGCGGCGTTGTGGTTGCTCGCCGTTGCGGCGGAGAGGGGGGCGGGGGCCTGCCCCCGGCTCCGCCTGCCGGGCGTATGCCGGCCACCGGCCGGGTGTTCGGCGGTGTTCTACGGTGGGGGCCGTCGGTCGGGTGATCCGGGCTGAGCCGGGTCGGCACCGCCGGGCTGCGGCGTTGTGGTTGCTCGCCGTTGCGGCGGAGAAGGGGGGGCGGGGGCCTGCCCCCGGCCCCGCCTGCCGGGCGTATGCCGGCCACCGGCCGGGTGTTCGGCGGTGTTCTACGGTGGGGGCCGTCGGTCGGGTGATCCGGGCCGTGCCGGGCCCGGCACCGCCGGGCTGCGGCGTTGTGGTTGCTCGCCGTTGCGGTGGAGAAGGGGGGCGGGGGCCTGCCCCCGGCCCCATCCCTGGCCTTGGGCCGTGCCGGTTCCGTGGCTGTTCCCTCGTGACCCCGGCCGGAGGTCAGTTCGTGCCGATTTTGGCCAGGAGGTCGACGATACGGCCCTGGACCTCCGCGCTCGTCGAGCGTTCGGCCAGGAAGAGCACCGACTCGCCCGAGGCCAGGGCCGCCAGCTGGGCCGGTTCGGTGTCGGCCGAGGTGTAGACGACCAGCGGGGTGTGGTTGAGCAGGCGGTTGTCGCGCAGCCAGTCGACGATGCCGGCCCGGCGGCGGCGGACCTGCATCAGGTCCATGACCACCAGGTTCGGCCGCGTCTGCACCGCGAGCTGGACCGCCTCCGCGTCCGTCGCGGCGCACACCACGTGCATGCCGCGCCGCTCCAGCGTCGCCGTCAGCGCGTTCGCGATCGGCTCCTGCTCCTCGATCAGCAGCACGCGCGGCGGGTGCATCTCGCTGTCGCGCGGCGCGAGCGCCTTCAGGAGGACGGCCGGGTCGGCCCCGTACGCCGCCTCGCGGGCCGCCTGCCCGAGGCCCGCCGTCACCAGCACGGGGACCTCCGCCGCGACCGCCGCCTCGCGCAGCGACTGAAGCGCGGTACGGGTGATCGGCCCGGTCAGCGGGTCGATGAACAGCGCCGCCGGGTACGCCGCGACCTGCGCGTCCACCTGCTCGCGCGAATCCACCAGGACCGGCCGGTAGCCGCGCTCGGTCAGCGCCTTCTCCGTCGACTCGTCCGGCGCCGGCCAGACGAGCAGCCGGCGCGGGTTGTCGAGCGGCTCGGGCGGCAACTCGTCGTCCATGGGAGGCCGCACGGCCTCGACCGAATCGACGACCTCGACCGCGCTGTTCGGCCCGTCGAGCGGCTCGGGCCCCTCGGCGCCCTCGTCCGGTGCTCCTATGGCGAACGCCCGGCCCTGCGGAAGCGGGTGCGGCGGGGTCTGGGACTGCGCCTGGACCTGGGCCCGGTCGGCCTGGGCCTGGGCCTCGCGCTCGTCCTCCGCCGGGTTCGCCAGCTTCCGCCGGCGCCCGGAACCGACCGGCGTACCGCCGGGCGGCGTGGCCTCGGCGGTCGTGGCCGCCGCGAACGGCGCGCCCTGGCCGAGGGTGCGCACGCTGATCGGCCGTGCGGCCGCGCCCGGCTCCTCGGCGAGCGCCCGGCGCCGGCGGCCGGTGGCCTGCGCGGCAGCCTGCGGGGCCGCCTGCGGCTGGGCGGGGCTCGCCGGTGCCTCGGGGGCGGGCTGCGGGGTGCCGGCTTCGTCCACCGCGACGGCGCGGCGGCGCCCCGAAGGGGCGGGCACGGCACCGGAGTCGGGCGCGGGGGCCTCCGCGGTCTCCGGCGTCCGCGGCGCGGCCGCGCGGCGCCGGCCGGACGGCGGGTGCTCGGTCTGGGCGGCGGACTCCTCCTCCTGCGGGGCACCCGCGCGGCGCCGGCCGGTCGCCTGAGGGGGAAGCACCGGGTGGCCGTGCGCCGGGGTGCTCGTGTCCGGGACGGGCCCGGACGGGCCGCCGGCCGGGCGCGGGGGCTCCGCGCCGACCGGTGCGGCGGGCTGCGCGGGGCCCGGCTCGCCGGGACCGTTCGGGCCGGCGGCGGGGTCGGCCGGCGCGGCGGGCTGCGGCGCCCCGGGGACGCCCGGGCCGCCCGGGCCGGTGGGCGGGAAGGGCGGGGGCCCGGCAGGCCCGGCGGGACCGGCGGTGCCGGCCGGCGCGGCGGGCCGCGCCGGGCCC
>NZ_JBFAPH010000132.1:0-16712 GCF_040675635.1 Streptomyces sp. NPDC049577 | reverse complement strand
GCTCGTGCCTCGTGGTCGCTCGCCGTCGCGGCGGGAGGGGAACTGGCCGCCGCGACGGCGATCGGCCCCGGTGGAGGTCCGCCGGGACGGCTACAGGTGTCGCTCCACCAGGTACTCCGCCAGCGTCACCAGTTCGCTCGCGGCGTGTGGAGCCAGCCGCACGGCGTGCAGGCTCGTGTGCGCGGCCGCCACGTGCCGGCGGGCCTCCGCCAGGGTGTACTCCCGGCCGCCCGCCTCCTCCGTCAGCAGCGCCGCGTGCCGGGCCGTGCCGGCATCCAGGGGGGCGCCCGAGCCGAGCAGCCCGGCCAGTTCGCGCCCGGCGGCGGTGCCGGAGGTCACCGCCGCCAGCAGGGGCAGCGTCTTCTTGCCGCGCCGCAGGTCCCCGTGGACCGGCTTGCCCGTCGCGGTGGGGTCGCCCCAGATCCCCAGCAGATCGTCCACCGCCTGGAACGCCGACCCCAGCCGGCGCCCGGCCTCCGCCAGCGCGGTCACCACCGCCGGGGAGGCGCCCGCCAGGACCGGGCCCAGGGCCGCCGCGCAGCCCAGCAGCGAACCGGTCTTGCGGAGCGCCATGTCCCGGTAGGCGGTGAGCCCCACCGCGCCCGGGCCCGTCCACGGCCGCGACTCGAACAGCAGGTCGTCGGCCTGCCCGTGGACCAGCTCCGACAGGGCCTCGGCCAGCAGCGCGACGGCCGCACCGCCGTGTTCGCCCCCGGCACGGGCCAGCGTGCGGACGGCCAGGGCGAACAATGCGTCCCCCGCCAGCACCGCGGGCCCGGTGCCGAACGCCTTCCAGGCACTGTCCCGGTGCCGTCGTCGCTCGTCGTCGTCCATGATGTCGTCGTGCACCAGGGAGAAGGTGTGCACCAGCTCGACCGCGACCGCACCCGGGACCGCCGTCTCCCCGGGTGCCCCCGCCGCCTCGGCGCCCAGGACCGCGAGCGCCTGGCGCACGCCCTTGCCGCCGTGCGCACTGCCGGGCCTGCCGTCCGCGTCGCACCAGCCGAACGCGAACGAGGCCATGTGGCGCGGCCACGGATGCAGCTCCGCGACGGCCTCCCGCAGCGCCGGCTCCACCAGCGCACGGCAACGGTCGAGGGCCGGCGGCGGCGCGACCTCCCGCGGCCCGCCGCGTACGGGCGGCGCGGGCGTCGCGGGCATCAGGCCGCCCCCCGCGCGCCACCGGCCGGAACGATGCCCAGCTCGGCCCGGGCCCGGGCGACCATCTCCCGGGCGTGCAGCAGGCCGATCCCGCCGAGCGTGCGGTCCAGCTCGTCGAGGTCCGCGGCGGTCGCGGACGGCTCACGGCCCAGCCTCGCCCGGGACTTGACCAGCCCGAGCCGCGCCAGAGCCTCCCCACGCGGCTCGCCCATCGTGCGGAACTCCTCCAGGGCCGCGCCGTAGCACTCCCGCGCCTCCTCGTACCGGCCCGCACGGAAGAGCACATTGCCGCGCATCTTGCGGTTGTACGCCAGGGCGCTCGCCAGCCGCATCCGCTCGCAGGTGGCCGCCGCCCGGGAGAGCAGCTCCAGCGCCCGCTCGGTCTCGCCGCGCAGCGACAGCACATCGGCGATGCCGCGCAGCGCCCACGCCTCGCCGCGCGCGTCCTCGGCCCGCGCCGCTATCTCCGCCGCCTCCTCGAACAGGGCGAGGGCGGTGTCGTACTCACCGGTGTTGCGGTGGATCTGCGCGATGCCCTCCAGCGCCCACACGGTGTGCCGGGCCTCCCCGCGCCGTCTGGCCTCCGCCAGCAACTGCTCGTGCAGTCCGGCGGCGGCCGCGTAGTCGCCCCGTATCCGGACCGTCTCCGCCAGCCCGGCCAGCGAGTAGCCGCGGGCCACGATGTCCCCGCCGCGTTCGGCCAGTTCGGCCGCCTCGGTCAGCCGGCGCGTGGCCAGTTCGAGGTCGCCGCGCTGCCGCGCCAGGGTGCCGCCGCTCCACACCGCCCAGGCCATCGCCCCGGCGTCGGCCGCGCGCTCGGCCGCCCGGTAGCTGTCCCGCCACGCTTGCTCGGCCTCCTCCACACGGCCCAGCCGGCGGCTCGCCTCGGCCACGGCGAGCCCGGCCTGCGCCGACTCCAGGGCGCGGCCCGCGAGTTCGGCCTGTTCTCGCTCCTCCACCGCCCTCCGCAATACGTCCTCCAGGGACGAGTTGACCGAGAGCTCCTCCAGGGCGCCCCGGTACTCGGGGGCGAACGCCTTTCCGTACATCGACTGCCTCTCCGCTGCGCTTCCTTCCGACCACGAAGCTATGGCCTGAGCAGTCGGCGGAAATCAGCCCATGAGGCGGTCTGTCGCTACATCTGCGGACTGGTGCGGGACCATCCGGTCATACGTGAGACGTACGGACTGGTAACTTCTGCGAATGATCATTCGCACCGCCCGCTTGGCCTCATCGGCGCGGCGTGCGGCGGTCTCGGCCGTCGCCCTCGCCGTCCTGCCCGCCGCGCCCGCGCTCGCCGCCCCGGCGCCCGACGCCCCGGCCCCCGCTTCGCCGACCGCCGCGACGCCGCACCTGGACGCCGTCGAGCGGACGCTCCGTCAGGTGTCGCCCGGGCTCGAGGGCGACATATGGGAGCGCACGAACGGCAACAGGCTCGACGCCCGGGGCGACTCCGCCGACTGGCTGCTGCAGACCCCCGGTTGCTGGGGCGACGACCGGTGCGCCGACCGCCCGGGCAGCAAGCGGCTGCTCGCCAAGATGACGGAGAACATCGCCGCGGCGCAGCGCACCGTCGACATCTCCTCGCTCGCGCCCTTCCCCAACGGCGCGTTCCAGGAGGCGATCGCCGCCGGCCTCAAGGCGTCCGTCGCGGCGGGGAACCGGCCGCGGGTGCGGATCCTGGTCGGCGCGGCGCCGGTCTACCACCTCAACGTGCTGCCGTCGGCCTACCGGGACGACCTCAGGAAGCGGCTCGGCGCCGACGCCGACAAGATCACCCTCAATGTGGCCTCCATGACCACCTCCAAGACCGGCGTGTCCTGGAACCACTCCAAGCTGATCGTCGTCGACGGCGCGTCCGTCATCACCGGCGGCATCAACAACTGGAAGGACGACTACCTCGACACCGCACACCCGGTCTCGGACGTCGACCTCGCCCTGACCGGCCCCGCCGCCGGCACCGCCGGCCGCTACCTGGACACGCTCTGGGGCTGGACCTGCCGCAACCGGAACAACGTGGCCGACGTCTGGTACACGGCATCCCCGGGCGCCGACTGCATGGCGACGATGGAGAAGGACGCCAACCCCCGCTCCACCGGCCCCACCGGCGACGTCCCGGTGATCGCCGTCGGCGGCCTCGGCGTCGGCATCGCGGACAGCGACCCCACCTCGACCCACCGCCCCGACCTGCCGACCGCCCCCGACACCCGCTGTGTCGTCGGACTGCCGGACAGGACCAACGCGGACCGCGACTACGACACGGTCAACCCCGAGGAGAGCGCGCTGCGCGCGCTCGTCTCCAGCGCGACCGGCCACATCGAGATCTCCCAGCAGGACCTCAACGCCACCTGCCCGCCGATCGCCCGCTACGACATCCGCCTCTACGACGCCCTCGCCCAGCGGATCGCGGCGGGCGTCAAGGTGCGGATCGTGGTCAGCGACCCGGCCAACCGGGGCGCGGTCGGCAGCGGCGGCTACTCCCAGATCAAGTCGCTCACCGAGATCAGCGACGTCCTGCGCAACCGCCTCGCCGGGATCACCGGCGACCGGAAGAGCGCCGAGACGGCCCTGTGCTCCAACGTCCAGCTCGCGTCCTTCCGCAGCTCGCCGAACGCCACCTGGGCCGACGGCCACCCCTACGCGCTGCACCACAAGCTGGTCTCCGTCGACGGCTCCGCCTTCTACGTCGGCTCCAAGAACCTCTACCCCTCCTGGCTCCAGGACTTCGGCTACATCGTGGAGAGCCCGGCCGCCGCCGGACAGCTGCGCGAGAAGCTGCTCGACCCCGAATGGCAGTACTCGCAGGCCGCCGCCACGGTCGACTACCAGCGCGGACTGTGCCGGCTCTGAGCCGCCCGCGAGCCGCGGTTCACCCGTTCGTGAACATGGATTTCTCCTCCCCTCGTACCGGATGCGACCATGCGGTCGCTTCAAGTCACCCTCGCACCACGGGAATTAACGGAGAACACATGGAGCAATCCGGGGGAACCGCGGTCCGTCGCTGGGGAGCGGCGCTCACCGCCTCGACGGCGGCCGTCGCCGTCACCCTCCCGACGGCCCCCGCGCACGCCGCGGACGGCCCGTCGGGCATCACCGCCAAGGGCGCCTATCTGCTCGACAGCACCGCCGACCGCCCGCTGTGGGGCAAGGCGGCCGACACCCGGCGGCAGATGGCCAGCACCACCAAGGTGATGACCGCGGTCGTGGTCCTCGACGAGGGCGTCGACCTCGACCGGCAGATCGCCATCAAGCAGACCTACCGGGACTACGTCGCCCGCGAGGGCGCCAGCACCGCCGATCTGCGCACCGGCGACATGCTGACCGTACGCCAGCTGCTGTACGGCCTGATGCTGCCCTCCGGCTGCGACGCCGCCTACGCCCTCGCCGACACCTTCGGCGACGGCACCACCGAGCGGGCACGCACCGCGTCCTTCATCGCCAAGATGAACGTGAAGGCGGCCGAACTCGGCCTGCGCGACACCCACTACGGTTCCTTCGACGGCATCTCCGCCGACGGCAACAACTACACGACCCCGCGCGATCTCGCCCGGCTGGCCCGGTACGCCCTGGGCAACGACACGCTCGTCACCGTCATGAAGTCGCTGAGCACCCAGCAGAAGGCGAAGAACGTCAACCGGCTCTACACCTGGTACAACACCAACCAGCTGCTCGGGTCGTACCAGGGGGTGATGGGCGTCAAGACCGGTTCGACCTCGGCCGCCGGCCCCTGCCTGGTCTTCGCGGCCCGGCGCGCCGGACGCACCGTCGTGGGCGTCGTCCTCGACGACCGGGCCGGCCGCTACCAGGACGCGGCCAAGATGCTCGACTACGCCTACCGGACGCACACCCGCTTCGCGCCGCGCCGGCTGCCCGCGTCGGCCCACGGGGACTGACCGCGCCCGACGGCACAGATGGGCGCACACGCATCGGCCCGTGGCGGAACCGAGGGGTTCCGCCACGGGCCGATGCGTCGCTCAGCGGTCCTCGGACGGCCGCTGAGCGGGCAGCCGGCGCGCCGGGCGGTACGGCACGCGCTCCACCGCGTTGCAGTAGTCGAGCCCGGTCAGCGCCTCGCCGGAGAAGAACCGAATCAGCAGGTCCACGATGTCGGCCGGGCGCTCCAGATGGACCAGGTGGTCCGAGTCCTTGAGCGTGGTGAACCGGGCGTCGGCGCACCGGGCGGCCGCCTCCCGGCTCAGCGCCGGCGTGGTCAGCGGATCGTGCTCACCGGTCGCCACCAGCACGGGGACGCGCACCGGCGGTCCGGCGGGGAGCTCCGCCTCGTTCAGCAAACGCAGCGAGTTCTCCCGGTACTTGGCGATGTCCTCCGGGGACAGCTCGCGCAGCGCACGGGTCAGACAGCGGATGACGGTGGGCCGCCGGGCCACCGGTACGCGCGGGGCGCAGCACACCATGGCCTCCACCACGCTCTGCACGAACTCCGCCCGGTCGCCGTGGTCGAGGGAGTCCAGGGTCTGCTCGATCCGCATCCGGGTGTGCTCGGTGAGATGGGCCATCGTGCCGACCAGCGCGAGCCGCCGGCTGCTCTCCGGATGGTCCCGCACCCACTGGTACGCCACGGCACTGCCGTAGGAGGTGCCGACGACGTTGACCGGGCAGGGCGCCACCTTCGCCAGCAGCTGGTCGAGGGCCTCCGCCAGGAAGCCGAAGCCGTACCGGGCGGGCAGCGGGTCGGCGCCGCCCCATCCCGGCAGGTCCACCGTGATCACGCTGGCCACTTCCAGGAACGCCCGCTCGACCCGGCCCCAGGCGCTCTGGTGCTGGAACGCCCCGCCGACGAGCACGACGGGAGCCGTTCTGGCCTCGGGCTGATGGACGATCCGGCCGCTGTACGCGTATCCCCCCAGCGTGAGGGGGATGACCTCTTCGAGGAGTGCGGTAGGCGTCGTCAAGGCCGGTCTCCGTTTCCCGGTGGGTGGTGTCATGAGTGGAACGAGAGCCGACCGGTGGACGTTACTGCTGATATGCCCGGTGGCCCGTGGGCGCGACCGCCTCAGGAACCCAGTGCGTGGATCTCCCCCCGGATGAGGCCGGGCAGCCGGTCGGCCAGCTCGCGGTGGCGCTGGTCGGTCACGACCGTGACCGCGGCGCTCGTGTCGTGCAGGGCCATGGTCACGGCCAGCGGACGTCCCGCGCTGAGCGGCGGCAGCCCCGCGATGCCGGTCAGCCGGGCGGTGCCGAGCGTCAAGGGGCCGGCGTAGGTGGCCAGGCTGCTGCACAGCAGCGAGGAGTAGACCGTGGAGCCCACGTACCGGCTGAGGACGTGCGTCAGCACCCCGTACCGCTGAGGCGTCGCGGCCACCCTGCGGGCCTGGGCCCGGGCCCGGCGCTGCATCCCGGCCCGGCGGGTGAACTCGTCCACGGCGGCGAGCCGTTGGCGGGGACGTCTGCCGCCGGGCAGCGGTACCCGGACGGTGGCGTAGTGGTTCCCGAGCACCGACGCCTCGCCGGGGGCGCGGACGTCGACGGGGACCATCGCGCACACGCCGGGCAGCGACGGCAGCCTGCCCGTCGCGCCCGCGGCCCGCAGCGCGCCCGCCGTCGCGGCGAGGAAGACCGCGTTGGTGGAGGCCCGCCCGGAGGGCAGCGCGGCGCGGGCGGCGCCCAGCTCGTCCTGCGAGAGGCGGCACCACGCCACGGTCCGCCTGGGGTCGACGGGCCCGTGGAAGGGCAGGGGGCGGGCCCGGGGCAGGATGTCCGCGAGGGCGTGGGCGAACGAAGAGCGGTCCGGGACGACGGAGGCCTGGGCGGGGATCGCCGCGATCGCCCGGGGCCGCTGCCCGGACGGCGTGGCCTGGCCGTCGAGCAGGGCGCACAGCAGGGTGGTGAGCGACTTGCCGTCCAGCAGCGCGTGATGGGCGCGCAGCAGCAGCGCGAAACCGCCGTCGGCCGGCAGCAGATGGAGCTGCCAGGGCGGCCGGGGGCTGCCGAGCGGCTGGGCGATCAGCTGCCCCACGCGTTCCTCCAGGGGCTCCGGGGAACCGTGCGTCCAGGGGAGCTCCTCCTGGGCCGGGGCCGCGATGTGGTGGTCGGGGTCGAACACGGGACCGGTGGTCCAGCGCGGCCAGCTGCCCGGCGTCCAGGGCGTCAGCCGCAGCCGCTCCAACGGACTCCAGCGTTCCCTGGCCAGCTCCCGCAGCTCCCGGCGCGTCGGGGGCACGCCCTCGAACCAGGCCAGTACTCCGGCGGTCATGCAGATCTCCCCGCTGCTCTGCTGCCGGTACAGCCAGGCATCCAGCGGGGGCATCGCGGCACCGCCCGGGCACTCGCTGTCCGGGGCGGGGGCGACGGGGTTCGACAGCGGCATGGGATGTGACACGGGCAGGTCCTTTACTCGCGCGGCTCTTCGTGCGGCAGCTCTTCGTGCGGCGGCTCTTCGGGCAGTGGGTCAGCGGGCGATGGTCGCGACGGCCCGGGCGACGGCCCCGGCCCCGTCCTCCCGTCCCAGGCGGGCGGCGAGCGCGGTGGCGCGCCGGGCGTACCGGGGCTCACCCGTCGCCTGCCGCAGGGCCCAGGCCAGCCGCCCCGCGGTCAGTTCGGCGTACGACAGCACGCCCGGGCTCACGCCCAGCCGCACCAGCCGGCCCGCCCACCAGGGCTGGTCGGTCCCCAGCGGCACCGGCACGGCGGGCACACCCGCCCGCAGCCCCGCCGCCGTCGTCCCGGCGCCGGCGTGGTGCACCACCGCGGCCGTACGCGGCATCAGCCAGCCGTGCGGCAGCGCCCCGACCGTGATGACGTCGTCGTTCACCACCGACAGGCCGGCGCTGCCGGACTGCACGATGCCCCGCAGCCCGGCCTGCCGCAGCGCGCGGGCCGTGAGGTCCGCGAACCGCTCCGGCGCCCCGGGCAGCGCGCTGCCGAAACCGACGAACACCGGGGCGGGGCCGGCCTGCAGGAAATCGGTGACCAGGGCCGGCGGCTCCCAGTGCGGGCACTCGTGCGGCCACCAGTACCCGGCGACGCGCAGGCCGGGCCGCCAGTCCGCCGCCCGGGGCACCACGGCGGGGCTGAAGCCGTGCCAGATCGGCCACCGGCTCCGCTCCCTGGCCCGCCGAAGCCCGTGGGCGCTGCGCGCGGGCAGGCCCAGCCGGGCGTGCAGCCGGCGGCTCGCGGCCCCGTACAGGGCGTCGACGACGGCGTTGGCTGCGCGGCCGCGCAGCCGGTTGGCCGGGCCGGGCGGCCGCCAGGGCAAGGTGCACGGACCGTACGCGGTCGTGGGGGTGTCAGGCTGGAGGAAGACGCCCATGCTGGGGATCCGGTGCCGGGTGGCCACCACCCTGCCGATCGGCGCGGTCAGCGTCGACAGCAGGATCAGATCCGCCTTGGGGTCGGTCGCGGCGAGGATCTCGTCGACCAGCTCGACCGCGGCCCGCTCGGTGGCGCGCAGCAGCCCAAGGGCGGCGCGTGGTGAGCGGCGCGCGCCCCCCAGGTCGCGGCGCGCCGCCAGCAGGCCCTCGAACGGGTCCGCGTCCATCGGGCGCATCCGCAGTCCGCAGCAGCCCACCAGGCCGGCGAACCGCGCGTGTGTGACGACCTCCACGTCGTGGCCCTCGTCCAGCAGCCTGTGGCCGAGGCCCGTGTACGGGGCGACGGAACCCGTGGTGCCCGCTGTGATGATCTGGATGCGCATGTGCCGGCCCTCCCGCTGTCCAGGGGGAACAACGAGAGCGCACCCGGGCCGGATACGGCACGGGTGCGCTCGGTGGTGACGCGGCGCTACTTCGCGGCCGCCCCGGCGGGGACGGGCAGCGGGCCGGCCGCACAGGCCGTGTCGTGTGCCGGCGCCTCGCCCGTCAGCAGATAGGTGTTCACGATGCCGTCCACGCACGCGTTGCCGTTGCGGTACTGCCCGTGATCGCCGCCGCCGGTGACCGTGACCAGCCGGGAGCCGCGCAGCGCCCGGTGGTCCTCGACCGCGGCCTCGTAGTAGGTCGCCGGGTCGTGCGTGGAGTTGAGCATCAGGGTCGTCGGCAGCCCGGCCCCGGTGACCTTCACCTTCGGCGCCGCGTCCGTGGGCCAGTACGCGCACACCGACGAGAAGGCCAGCTCCCGGGCCCCGAGGAGCGGCAGCGCCGCGGTGTCCCGCGCGCTCCTGCGCTTCCAGTAGCCGATGTCGTGGTTCCAGGCGGTGTCGTTGCAGGTGACCGAGAAGAACTCGGCGAGGAACTCCGGACTGACGTACGACCCGAAGACCTTCCCCACGAGCGCCTTCCCGGACGCCCCCGCGTCGTCCCCGTGCTCGAGCGCGACGAGCGCCGACGCCAGGGCGGGGAAACCCTGCGCGGCGTTGTACAGGGCCTGGATCGTGCCGTTGTCCAGCTGGTTCGGGCCGATGACGGCCGAGCCCGCGGTCACCGGGTGCTCGGCCAGCGCGCGCCGCCGCTCCTCCCAGCGGGCCCTGACCTCCGCGACCGTACGCCCGTAGTGGTAGACGTCGTCGTGCTGCGCCAGCCAGGGCAGGAAATCCTGCTCGAAGCGGCGCTGGAAGCTCTTCGGCTGCCCCTTCTCGAACGCCTCCCACGAGCCGGACCAGCCGACGTTGCTGTCCAGCACCGCCCGCTCGACGCGCTGCGGGTACAGCGTCGCGTAGTAGGCGCCGACCATCGTGGCGTAGGACGGACCGTAGTAGGAGATCTTCGGCGCGCCGAGCAGCGAGCGGAACAGATCCATGTCGCGGACCGTCTGCTCGGTGGTCAGGTAGGGCAGCAGGCCGCCGCTGCGGGCCTCGCAGTTCCGCACCAGCTCGCGCGAGCGGTCCAGCACGCCCTGCACGGCGGCGGGGGAGCGGTCCCGGAAGTCGTGCGCGAAGAACTCCCGCAACTCGTCGTCCGTCTGGCACACCGGGTGGGTGGAGCGGCCCACGCCGCGCTGGTCGAAGCTCACCACGTCGTAGGCCGCGCCGACCGCGGGCTCGTCCTTCGCGAAGCCCTCCGGCCGGTTCAGGCCCGAGGCGCCCGGCCCGCCCGCCGCCATCATCAGCACCCCGCGCCGCAGGGCGGGGTCGCTCGCGCGGTGCCGGGAGACGGCCACGGTGATGTCCGGGCCCGCGTCCGGGTGGTGCCAGTCGCGCGGCACCGTCATCATCGCGCACTCCAGCGACGAACCGCCCCCGCAGGACTGCCAGTCCAGCCGCTGCTGCGCGTACCGCGCGGGCACCCGCACCTGGTCCCGCCCCCCGGCCGGGGCGGCCTGCGCCGCGCCCGAGGGCAGCACCACCGCCGCCACGACGGCCGCCGCGACCACGGCCGGCACGGCCGACGGACGACGCCGCCCTATACGCGCGACGTTCCCCGAAACCGACGACACCGACATCGAAACCCTCCAGCAAGGACGCATCTCTCATCTGTCGGGAGAGATCCTTCCGCCGGGGGCGCGGGCGATCGATCCCGTGGGCATCCGCATCGGGGGTGGTGCTGGTGCCACCCCCGGGGTGAGGGAGTTCAGCCCAGGAAGTCGATCTGGTAGATGTGCAGCGTCTTGGTCTGATGGCCCAGGTAGATGACGACAAGCACCTCGTCGAGCACCAGCATCCGCATGATGCCGTCGTCCTCGCCGTACGGCACGGTGGCCGCGAGCGGATCCGTGCAGGCCGCCGCGAGGACGTCGCTGAGCCGCTCACTGACGGGCTGCGGCAGGGAGTCCCAGACGGCGGCTATCGTCGCGTCGTACTTGAGGGCGTACACGCCCCCAGAGTGTCAGTCCCAGACCCCCGCGCGGGCCCGAACGACGGCCGCGTCCTCCTGCACCTTCTGGGTGATGTCGATCCACTCGCCGGGCACTTCGCCGCCCGCCGCCTCCACCGCCGCCGCGTGCCGGCCGCGCTCGACGGCGGCCAGCGTGCGCTCGGCGATGCCCTGCCACTTGGCGAACACGGTCAGCATCTCGTGCGCCGGGGCGCGGCCGATCTCGGCGAGGAAGCGCCGGGAGAGGTCGGGGCTGCCCAGCGCGTGACGGATGCGCTCGATGTTCCACGGCCGGTCGCTGCTCATGGATCCTCCCCGCGTCGGCGGCTCGACGCCCACAGTAGCGAAATCGGTCACCACTCTCAGGCGAACCGGGGACGAATGGCGTAGCGTGCACTGAGCCGGCGCGCCGCTGCGGCGGGCCTCATGGCCGTAGGGACCCGGCGTCCAGGCCGTAGACGCGACGGGAGTTGTCCGCCGCCACCAGCGCGGCCACCCGCCGCGCGTCCCCGGCCGACCACGCGCCCTCCGCCACCCACTCCGTCAGCAGCCGGGCCAGGGCCCGCCGGAAGAGCTCCGCGCCCACGACGTACAGCTCGGGGAGCCCGTAGGCGTCGGTGGAGAACAGCACCTTGCCGAAGGGGGCGAGCTCCAGCACCTCGGCCAGTACGCTCCTGGCCCGCGCACCGGTGTGCGCCAACGCCAGCCCCACGTCCGCGTAGACGTGCGGGAAGACGTTGGCCAGATAGGCGGCACCCCGGTGGTACGGGTAGCAGTGCAGCAGGACCAGCGTGCAGCCCGTGGGGCGCACCGCGCGGACGAAGTCGGTGAGCAGCAGCGGATCGCAGCGGTGCAGCCGCAGGTCGGGGTCGCCGAAACCGGTGTGCAGCTGGAGCGGCCGCCCGGTCTCCGCGGCCGACCACAGCAGGTGCCGCAGCAGCACCGGATCGGTCAGCCGGCCGCCCGGGGCCCGGCCCGCGAGCCAGCGGCCGGCCGCCGCGCGCACCGCGCCGGGATCCGGGCGCTCCGGCGCGAGGTCCAGGCCGTGGCGGTAGGCGGCCACCGATTTGAAGCCCACGGCGGTGTCCGCCGCGTCCGCCACGGCGTCGGCCAGGGCGGTGAGGAAGGAGTCCGTGCCGGCGGCGGCATCGGCCAGGCGTTCGGCCAGGCTTTCGAGGCGGACGATCTCATGGACCGCTCCGCCGCCGGCCGCCGCCAGCTCCCGAGGGGTCGTCAGGTCGCCGGGGATGCCGGTGTCCACCAGATAGTCGCCGATGCCGGTCGCGGTCAGCAGCCGGCGCAGGACCTCCTCACTGCCGAGTTCCCGGCGGCGGGCGAGATAGCGGTCGGCCGGGCAGTGCGCTTCGAGCCCGAGCAGCGGCGGGCACCAGCGGCGTACCGCGAAGCCGAGCTGGCTGTCGAAGAAGGTGGTCCCCGGTGCGGCCGGCGTGTCCGACTCGGTGAGGTAGGAGTCGAAGGAGGCGGCGTCGAGTGCGTGCCGGACCACGCCGTGACAGTGATGGTCGACCAGCGGGGGAAAGGACAGGGAGAGGGGCGCGGACGGCGGAGTCGTCACGTCAGTACCGTCCGCGCGTGGCCGCGGCGATGTCCCGCGGCGCCACTCCCTCGTACTGCGCGGCCTCAGCCCGCCGCACGGCGGCGATCGCCTCGAACAGCGGGTCGCCGAGCGCGGCGCGCAGCAGCGCTGACCCCTCGAAGCAGGCCAGCACCTCGGCCGGCGACGTCGGCAGTCTCGGCTGCTTCTCGCCGGTGACGGCCGGATCGCCCGCCACGGGGGCGGGCAGCCGCAGCCCCGCGTCGATCCCCGCGAGCCCGGCGGCCGTCACGGCGCCGACCACGAGATACGGATTGGCCGCCGGGTCGAAGCACTTGATCTCGGCGTTGGCGCCCCCCGCGTCGTCCGGGGCGCCGGTGACGAACCGCAGCGCGGCCTCCCGGTTCTCCAGGCCCCAGCACTGGAAGGCCCCCGCCCAGTGCGAGGGTTCCAGCCGCAGGCGGCTCGCGGGGGAGGGCGCGCCGAGCGCGAGCAGCGCGGGCAGTTCCCGGAGCACACCGGCCAGGAACGCCTCGCACTCGTCCGTCATGCCGCAGGGGCCGTCGCCGCCCCGGCACAGGTCCCGGCCGTCCCGCCAGAGACTGAGGTGCAGATGGGCGCCGTTGCCGACGCCACCCGGCTCGACGACGGGCCCGAAGAGGGCGTCCAGGCCGTGCCGGAGCGACACCGCGCGGACCGTCTCGCGCACGAGCACGACGAGGTCGGCCGCCCCGACCGGGTCCTTGGGCGAGACCGAGATCTCGAACTGGCCGGGCGAGTACTCGGGATGGATCTGCAGCACGTCGACCCGCTGCGCGGCGAGCGCCTCCAGGACGTCGCGCAGATAGCCGGAGAGCTCGACCAGCCGGGCCATGCCGTACGCGGGACCGGAACAGGCGTACGCGAGCTCACCGTCGTCCGCCGCGCCGCGCCGGACGACGACCCACTCGGTCTCGAAGCCCATGCGCAGCTCGATCCCCCGGTCGGCCGCGCGCTCGGTCATCCGGCGGGCGAACCGCCGCTGGCAGGCGGCGTACGGCTCGCCGTCCTGCTCGTACCGGTCGACCGGGGCCCAGGCCCAGCCCGGCTGCGCGGCCAGCAGCGTCAGCCGGTCCAGGTCGGGGAAGAGCCGCAGGTCGCCGTCGGGGCCGCCGATGTGCCGGCTCATGACACTGGAGTCGTCCGTGAGGTAGACGTCGAAGACGGGGGACATGCCCACACCCCAGCGGGCGGTGTGCGCGAGCCGGGTGGTGGGGATGGCCTTGACGCGGGTGAGCCCCGCATTGTCGACCCAGGTCAGGGCGACGCCGTGGATGTTCTGCGCGGTGAGCTGTGCCGCCTCCTGACGGGCCGACGACGCGGCTCGCTCCCGTTCCGGCCTGTCCAAGGGCCCGCTCCTCCCTCACGGTGCACGTGCCTGCCGTACACGCTGCATTACACCCCACGGGCGACGGCGCGCGCCGGAAGTACGGCGAAGTCCCGTCACCGGACCGGTGGGCCGGCGGGAGCGCCCGCCGGCCCACCGGACGCTTCCGGCTAGTTCAGCGCGGCGAGCTTTCGCACCGCCGTGTGCTCACCGGTGCCGCTCCCGGACGCGACGGTGCCGCAGTACTCGGCCTCCAGGAGCGCGCCGGGGTCGCCCGACCAGTCGCCGTTCAGATTGAACGCGGCGGTGTGGCGCCCGTCGGCGGTCCCACTGGCCATCGAGACGGAGCCGTGGATGCCGCCGCCGTGGAACCAGACCGGCACGCCGCAGGACAGCGTCACGGTCGCCACGCCGAGGCCGTAGCGGGCGCCGGGCAGCTCGTCCCCGCCGGACACCGTGGTCGTGAGCTCCTTCTGCTGGCGCTCCGGCAGCAGCTTGCCGCCGAGCAGCGCGCGGTAGAAGCGGTTGAGGTCACCGGTGGTGGAGATGATCTCGCCGGCCGACCAGGCCCAGGTGGGGTTGAGCTCGGTGACGTCCTGGACGGGTGCCTGCGGGTCGGTGGACAGCAGCTTGCTGTAGGCCCGGCCGTGCGGCGAGGGCATCAGCGGCGAGCTGCCGGGCAGGGACGTGGAGCGCATGCCGAGCGGCCCCAGGATGCGCCGGTCGATCTCGTGGCCGTAGGGGTGGCCGGTCACTTTCTCCACGATCATGCCGGCGAGGATGTAGTTGGTGTTGGAGTAGTGCCAGCGGGTGCCGGGCCGGAAGTCCGGCCGGTGCTTCAGCGCGACGGCCACCAGCTGACGGGGCGTCCTGGATTCGTAGCGGTGCTCGGGGAAGCCCGTGCTGAGCTGCGCGTGGACGTCCGGGTCCTCGGTGTAGTTGTACACGCCGCTGGTGTGGCTGAGGAGCTGCCGGAGGGTGATGCGGGAGCCGTCGTTGCCGTTGCCCCGGACCAGTCCCGGCAGATGGTGTTCGACGGTGTCGTCGAGGCCGAGCCGGCCCTCGGCCTCCAGCTGGAGGAGGACGGTCGAGACGAACGCCTTGGTGATGCTGCCGACGCGGAACCGGTCCTGCGGCAGGCGCTCGCGCCCGGTCCGCAGGTCCGCGACACCGGCCGAGCCCTGCCAGATCCCGTCGCCGTCCCGGGCCTGTCCGAGCAGGCCCGGGACGCCGGCTTCGACCTGGGCCTCCATGGCCGCCTGGGTGGCCGTATGACCGCCGTGCCCCGGGCCCGCGTCCGCCGGGGCCGCGGACGCGGTGGCGGTGAGGGCCGTCGTGGTGAGCGCGGCCGCCGCGAGTCCCACCAGCGCTCTGCGTACCGTTCGTAAGGTCATGCCCTGCCTCCTGACGATCGATCCGGTGCACCCCGGGTGAAGGGTGGTGTACGAGCGGCAGGACTCCCGCGAGCGGCGGGGTGGTTGACAGCGGTTCACCGACGGAGGGTGGGAACCAGCCATTCCACTTTCAATGTCACCCGTTCGACGGAATGCACCCTGGGTAACCGGAAAGCTACCCTGAGTGTGTGTCGAGGTGGAGTCGTGCCGGCATCCAGCGGCCCGCCGTGCGGGCCGCGGTCGCCGTGCTCGTCTCCCTTCTGCTGGTGTTGTCCGGCGCGACGACCGACGTCGTCGAGGCGGGCTTCGGCCGGGACGAGGCGCCCGCCTCCTCCTCCGTGGCGGCCGCCGACTCCGACGACTGCGCCGCGTGCGCGTCCGGGCAGCGCGTTCCGCGTCCGGGGAGGGTGGGGAGGCCGGCGGGCGGTGGTGTCCGCCCGCCGGTGCCCACCGCGTCCTCGGCCGGGGAGGGCGGGGGGCTCTCCGGCCTCCGGGCCGCACCCCTGCCGGACTCCTCCGCCGCCGCTCCTCCCGCGCGCCACTCCGTCCTGCGCTGCTGACAGGGCCCGCGCCCGCCCCATTTCCGGGGCCCGCGCGCCGCCCGTTCCCCAGCGATGCCGCCAGGCACCACAGCAGGAGTGACGTCATGCCCGTCGACCCCGCGCGCGCCTATGTGCGCGCCCAGTTGTACCGCGCCCAACGGCCGGATCCCGACCCCGAACCCACCCCCATCGTGGTGGAGGACCACGCCTGCCCCGCGCTCCTCCCCGCGCACGGCGAGGCCCCCGACTCCCTCGGATGCCGCGGGCGGCCGCGCCGCCCGGGAGTGCTCGCCCGGCTGCTGTCCCTGTTCCAGCGGCCGAAGGTCACCCAGGACGCGTAGGGGCCGTCCGGTACGGAGCGGGACCCGGCGGGCCCCAACGGGCCCGGCGCGAAGGCACGGTGGACAGCGGACCCCGCGGCGTCCACCCTCGGACCATGCCTTCGCCCGGCACTCCCGGACCCGCCGCACCCGCCGGGCGGCCGGGCGCACCGCGCCCGGACGCCCACCGCGTCGTCCTCGCCGTGCACGGCGGCGCCGGCAGGGCGCTGCGCCGCGCGGACACCGACGCCCGCACCGAGCAGGCGTACCGCGACGGCCTCGCCGGCGCCCTGGCCGCCGGCGAGCGGGAGTTGCGCGCCGGCCGTGGCAGCGTCGCGGCCGTCGAAGCGGCGGTGGCGGCCCTGGAGGACGAACCGCTCTTCAACGCCGGCAAGGGGGCCGTCCTCACCGAGGACGGCGGCCACGAACTGGACGCGTCCGTCATGCGGGGCTCCGACCAGGCGGCCGGTGCCGTCGCCGGAGTGCGGCACGTACGCAACCCGGTGCGGGCCGCCCGGCTCGTCATGGAGCGCGGCAGGCACGTGCTGCTCGTCGGGCAGGGCGCGGACGACTTCGCCGCCCGCAACGGGCTCCCCGTCGTCGGCCAGGACCACTACTGGACGCGGCACCGGTGGGACGAACTCACCCGGGCCCGGCCCGGTACGGC